>JBIKHW010000423.1:0-2857 GCA_044361935.1 Limnohabitans sp.
TCGCCTCCTTGGCTTGGGGCTTCACGCTCAACCGCGTGTCGCTGTTTGCCCTGATTTTCTCGATTGGTATTTTGGTGGACGACGCGATCGTGGTGGTGGAGAACATCCACCGCCACCAGCAGCTCTCCCCAGGCAAGAGTCTGCGCGAAATCATTCCCGGTGCGGTGGACGAAGTCGGTGGCCCCACCATCTTGGCCACCTTCACCGTGATCGCGGCCTTGTTGCCCATGGCATTTGTGAGCGGCTTGATGGGGCCCTACATGAGCCCGATCCCGATCAATGCGAGCTTGGGCATGTTGCTGTCGCTGGCCATTGCATTTGTCATCACGCCTTGGTTGTCGGGCATGTGGATGAAGCCGTCTGGCCATGCGCACGACGAGAATGCAAAGGGTGGGGGGCACAGCGGCCTGAGTGCCAAGCTCGAGCCCCTGTTTGAAAAAATCTTCAAGCCTTTGCTCGACACCCAATCGGGTGGGCGCAACCGCAAACTGTTGGGTCTGGGCATTGCGGCTTTGATCGCCTTGTCTTTGGTGCTGCCGGTCACCGGACTGGTCATGCTCAAGATGCTGCCCTTTGACGACAAGTCGGAGTTTCAGGTCGTGGTGGACATGCCTGCGGGCACACCGCTTGAGAAAACCGCTGCCGTGATGCGCGAGCTGGGCGGCCACCTGGCCACAGTGCCCGAGGTCACGCATTACCAAGCCTATGTGGGCACAGCCTCGCCCATCAACTTCAACGGTCTGGTGCGCCAGTACTACCTGCGTGCAGGCGCCGAGCTGGGGGACATTCAGGTGAATCTGGTGCGCAAGTCCGAGCGCAGTGACAAGAGCCATGTGATTGCCACGCGTGTGCGTCCGGCCTTGCAAGCCATTGGGCGTAAGCATGGAGCCAACGTCAAAGTGGTTGAAGTGCCCCCTGGTCCGCCAGTCATGTCGCCCATCGTGGCCGAGATTTACGGGCCTGATGCCGAAGGCCGCCGTCAAGTGGCGCAGTCGGTGCGTGCTGTGTTTGAAAAGACCGAAGGTGTGGTGGACATCGACGACAGCTCGATTGCCGATGCGCCGCGCAAGCTGCTGCTGGTGGACCGCCGCAAAGCGGCTGTGCTCGGCGTGTCGCAACAAGCCATCGTGACCACTTTGCGTGCCGGATTGGCGGGCGAGTCGGTGACCTATTTGCACGACGGCAGCAAGTACCCGGTGCCCGCCTTGATTCAGCTGCCAGAGCAGCTGCATGGCGATTTGGACGCATTGCTGCAGCTGGGCGTGAAAAGCGCCACGGGCAAGGTGGTGGTCATGCGCGAGCTGGTCACCGTGAGCGACACCCTGCGTGAGCAGCCTGTCATCCACAAAGACATGCTGCCCGTGAACTTTGTCAACGCCGACATGGCCGGTAAGGTGGACAGCCCCTTGTACGGCCTGTTCAAGATGCGCGGCGACATTGCGCAGATCAAAGGCCCGGATGGCGAGCGCATTGAAGAGTATTTCATCAGCCAGCGCGACGACGCTTGGCGCGGCTACAGCCTCAAGTGGGATGGCGAGTCGCAAATCACGTACGAAACTTTCCGCGACATGGGCGCGGCCTATGGAGTGGGTCTGATCCTGATCTATTTGCTGGTAGTGGCGCAGTTTGGCTCTTACCTCACGCCGCTGATCATCATGGCGCCGATTCCGCTGACCATCATTGGGGTGATGCCGGGCCACGCCTTGCTGAATGCCCAGTACACCGCCACCAGCATGATCGGCATGATCGCGCTGGCGGGCATCATCGTGCGCAATTCGATCTTGCTGGTGGACTTCATCAACCTGCAGGTGAACAGCGGCATGGACTTCAAGCGGGCGATTGTGCAGTCGGCCATCACCCGTGCCCAGCCCATCATGCTCACGGGCCTGGCGGCCATGATCGGGGCCTTCTTCATTGTGGATGACCCGATCTTCAACGGACTGGCCATTTCGCTGATCTTTGGCATCTTTGTGTCCACAGTCCTGACGCTGGTCGTCATCCCAACTTTGTATTACGTGGCGTACCGCAAAAAGTACGGCGCTTGAGTTTTTTCTTTAACCCCTTGGAGTTTGAATCATGAAATCTTGGCAAATCGTTCGTTTGGTCGCTGGTACCTTTGTCTTGTTGTCCTTGGCCTTGGGTGTGCCGGGTAGCCCCATTTTTGTGAGCCAGTGGTGGCTGGCCTTCACCGCTTTTGTGGGCGCCAACCTGCTGCAAAGCGCCTTGACCCAGTGGTGCCTGATGGAGTCCATCTTGCGCAAAATGGGTGTTCAGGCTGGCAGCTGATACTGTGGCACCCAAGCCAGCGACCCCACCTTAAACCCCATTGTTTGAATCTGAAGGAGACACCATGAAAACAGCCCACGACCTGGTCCTGCAAGCCAAGGCCCATGTCCGCGAGATCGCCTTGCAAGACGCCGATGAAGCCATTCGCCAAGCCGATGTCTTGATCGACGTGCGCGAGGTCGATGAGTTTGCCGCAGGCCATCTGCCAGGTGCCTTGCTGGTGCCCCGGGGCTTGTTGGAGTTCAAGCTCAGCGGCACGCCTGCCTTGTCGGGTCGAGACCTGAAGGTGGTCCTGTACTGCAAGACCAGCGGCCGCGCGGCCTTGGCCGCTCAAACCATGCAGAGCATGGGTTACCTGAACGTTTCATCGATTGCGGGTGGTTTTGATGCTTGGGCCGCCGCAGGCAAAGTGGTGGTCAAACCCGAGCAGCCTGCGTTTGAGTGAGTCCGATGGCCGCGTTTTGGGGATGGCTTTGGGCCTTTGAACAGCCTGCCCTCAGTAAAATCCCTGAGCCAAACTTGAGCGGTTTTTCCAAAAGCCGTCTTGATTTAGGTTAAATTAGCGTCTGGT
>JBIKHW010000424.1:0-2856 GCA_044361935.1 Limnohabitans sp.
CATCGCCCACCTCCACGCTGCGGCCAATCAGCTGACCACTGACGGGCGCCTTGATCACCGCATAACGGGCCTTGGCCTTGACCCCTTCGGCGTTGGCCTGCGCCTCGGCCACAGCGCCAATGGCCAAGCTGTGCTCAGCACCACCTGCCTGGGTCGAGGCCACTTGCTTTTGTGCGGCCAACACTTGGGCTTCGGCCAGGGCCAAAGCCTTGCGCGACTCGTCCAGCGCCGCCTGGCCGATGAAGCCCTGCTCGAACAAAGCCAAACTGCGCTGCCCGCTTGCCCGCGCCGCGTCCAAACTGGCCTGCGCCTGGCGCAGCGTTTGCTGCACCACCGGCCCCTGCAAGTCGTTCAACTGCCGCAGCCTGCCCTTGGCCTGCATCACGGCCTGCTCCGCCTGCCGCTGTGCAGAAACCAGCTCAGTGCTGACCAATTCGATCAGCACATCGCCTGCCTTGACCACCTGCCCTTCGGCCACAGGCACACGCGCCACCGTAGCGGTGATTTGTGCGCCAATGTCCACCCGGTGCGGCGTCTCCACATGGCCACTGGCCACCACGGTTTGCAGCAAATCACGGCGCTGCACCGCCTCAGTCTCCACCTGAGGCCCCACCCACCAACGCAGTGCGGCAGCGCCCAAAAAAAGGAACAGCAAGCCCCACAACAATTGGCCGCCGTGTGGGCGAATCCAGGTCCAAACAGCATTCATGCGGCCCATTGTGGGGATCGGTGCGGCTCAAGCCCATGATCCAGGTCAAGATCGGTTCATGTGCAGGCTGTGTGTCAGGCAACTGAGCAACAATGACGCTTGTCTGCTCTCTCTACCCTTCTTATTCCCATGAAAAAAATCCTCCTCCTCGGCTCCGGTGAACTTGGCAAAGAATTCGTCATCAGCGCCAAGCGCCTGGGTTGCCATGTGGTGGCCTGCGACAGCTACGCGGGCGCCCCTGCCATGCAAGTGGCCGACGAATTTTGTGTCTTCAGCATGCTCGACGAAAAGGCTTTGCGTGCCGCCATCGCACAGCACCAGCCCGACCTGATCGTCCCCGAGATCGAAGCCATCCGCACTGAAGTGCTGCTCGACGTCGAAAAGCAAGGCTTTGAAGTCATTCCCAGCGCCCGCGCCGCCAACCTGACCATGAACCGCGACCGCATCCGCGACGTGGCCGTGGGCCTGGGCGTGCGCACCGCCAAATTTGCCTACGCCGACTCGGCCGCCGAGTTGCTGGCCCGTGCCACCGAAATCGGTTTTCCGGTGGTCATCAAACCGGTCATGAGTTCATCGGGCAAGGGCCAAAGCGTGGCCAAAACGGCCGCCGATGTGCAAACGAGCTGGGAATACGCCTGCGCAGGCATGCGCGGCGACCGGCAAAAAGTCATCGTCGAGGAGTTCATCCACTTCGAGTTTGAAATCACCCTGCTCACCGTGCGCCAGCGCAAAGGACCCACCCTGTTTTGCCCGCCGATTGGCCACGTGCAGGAGCGCGGCGACTACCAATACAGCTGGCAGCCCCAGGGCATGACGCCCGAGCAAATTCAAGCCGCGCAAGACATGGCCGACAAAGTCACCACCGACTTAGGCGGCGCAGGCCTGTTTGGGGTGGAGTTTTTTGTGACGAAAGACGAGGTCATCTTCAGCGAGCTGAGCCCCCGACCCCACGACACCGGCATGGTCACCCTCACCAGCCAGAACCTGAGCGAGTTCGATCTGCACGCCCGCGCCATTTTGGGTCTGCCGATTCCCCGCATCGACTGTGTGGAGGGCGCCAGCGCCGTGGTGCTGGCAGACAAAGACGGGCAGAACCCGACCTTCACGGGCGTGGAAGCCGCGCTGAGCGAGCCTGGCGTGGACGTGCGCATTTTTGGCAAACCCACCACAAGGCCCTACCGCCGCATGGCGGTGGCGCTGGCCCAAGGCCCGAACGCCTTGCAACGCGCACGGACTGCAGCGGCCAAGATCAACGTGGTGGTCTGATCCCATGAGCACCATCCTTGTCACAGGTGGCGCGGGCTACATTGGCTCGCACACCGTTGTCGAATTGTTGAACGCAGGGCACCAGGTGCTCATCGTCGACAACCTGTGCAACAGCAGCATCGCCGTTCTTGAGCGCATCCACAAACTGGCCAACCCCCACTTCCGGTTTGTTCAAGCCGATGTGCGCGATGGTGCGGCGCTTGACCGGCTCTTTGCCGAGCAAGCCATTGATGGCGTGATCCACTTTGCGGGCCTCAAGGCTGTGGGCGAGTCGGTGTCGCAGCCCGTGCGCTACTTTGACAACAACGTGGGCAGCACCCTGGCCCTGCTGCAGGCCATGGACCGGGCCGGTGTGCGCCGCATCGTGTTCAGCTCGTCTGCCACCGTGTATGGCGACCCGCAGCAGGTGCCCATCACCGAGGACAGCCGCCTGCAGGTGACCAACCCCTATGGACGCACCAAACTCATGTGCGAGGACATCCTGCGAGACCTGCAGGTGTCTGACCCGCGCTGGCAAGTGGCCATCCTGCGCTACTTCAACCCGGTGGGGGCGCACATCAGCGGCACCATCGGTGAGCACCCAAACGGCATCCCCAACAACCTGATGCCCTTCATCACCCAAGTGGCGGTGGGCCAACGCGAGTTCCTGAGCATCTTTGGCCGCGACTACCCCACACCCGACGGCACGGGCGTGCGCGACTACATCCATGTGGTCGACCTGGCGCAGGGGCATTTGGCAGCGCTCAATTACCTAGAGCAGCGGCAAACCAGCATCACCGTTAACCTGGGCACCGGGCGCGGCGTGAGTGTGCAGGAGTTGGCCGACACCTTTGCCCGCGTGACCGGTGTGCCAGTGCCCTACCGCTTTGTAGACCGCCGCC
>JBIKHW010000425.1:0-2855 GCA_044361935.1 Limnohabitans sp.
TCTTTGAGCTTGTCACCGGCCTGGTTGGGCTTGATGTACTCGGGCTTGATGTCGCTTTCCTTCACGCCATAAGCGGCCAGCACAATGCGGGCATTGACCAAGGTGCCAGAGCCTGGCTCGTCCAGCGCCACACGCTTGCCCTTGAGGTCAGACACCGACTTGATACCCGAGCCCTTTTTGACCACCAGGTGGATGCTCTCAGGGTACAGGTTGGCGATCATGCGCAGGTCTGTGACCTTTGGCTTGCCTTCGTACACGCCCGTGCCGGTGTAAGCCCATGTGGCCACGTCCGACTGCGAGAAACCGGACTCCAAAGCGCCACCGGCCACGCCATTGACGTTGGCCACCGAGCCGTTGGTGGCCTGGGCTGTGGCCACAATCTTGCCGGGCTGGCTGACCGCATTGGCGATCATGCCGCCCACGGGGTAATAAGTGCCTGCGGTACCACCGGTGCCGATGCGGAAAAATTGTTGCGCTTGCACAGGTGCAGCGATGGCCGCAGCCAAACCCAAAACCAAAACAAGTTGACGACGCTTCATGATGAATCCTTTGTAAGCTGATCTGCAAGTTCTCAGCGGTTGAAAAAAACACAGGCTTAGGTGTATCACATCTTGTCGCGTTTGCTGCCCCAAAGGTGACGACCCAAGGGTAGACTCTGATATCGATCCCCCTTAGTAATACAGTGGGACGCGTTATTCAGCCAAAGGGACAGTCAATGCATGTGTGTGTCATGGGTGCGGGAATTGTGGGCCTGAGCACGGCCTACGCGCTCACAGAAAGAGGCCACCGTGTCACGGTCATTGACCAGGCCGAAGCGGGCCACGGCGCCAGCGGCGGCAATGGGGCCCAACTGAGCTACGACTACGTTCAACCCATGGCTGACCCCGGCATCTGGGCCCAATTGCCCAAGTTGCTGTTCTCTCCTTCCTCGGCCCTCAAGATCCGACCGCAGTGGGACCCCGCGCAATGGTCTTGGCTGCTGCAGTTTTTAAAAGCCTGCAACACCCCACAGTCTCACAGCACCACAGCACAACTGCTGGGCCTGGCTGCGCAAAGTCGAGCCACCCTCAACCATTGGCGCACGCAAGAAGCGCTGGACATTGATTTCTCCAGCAGCGGCAAACTGGTGATGTTCCGCTCCGCTGCCGCCTTTGAAGGCGCTCGCCAACAACTGGCTTTGCAGCAGCGCTTGGGCGGGTCACCCCAACAAGCCGTGTCCAGCGACGAAGCCTGCGCCATTGAGCCTGCCTTGGCCCCACGTCGTGACGCCTTTGCAGGCGGCATCTACACCGACAGCGAATGCGCGGCCGATTGCTTCAAACTGTGCCAGTCACTGGTGAAAATTTTGTCCACTCGGGGTGTGCAGTGGTGCATGGGCCAAGCGGTAAAGCGACTCATGGTTCGTGAGCAGCGGCTGCAGGCTGTGCAATTGGCCACGGGCCAGGAGATCGTGGCAGACGCCTTTGTGCTGAGCAACGGGCACAGCGCCCCAACTTTGGCTGCGCAGGTGGGCATCCGCTTGCCCATTTACCCCCTCAAGGGCTACAGCATCACCGTCGACACCAACGGCCCCAGCCTGGCCCCACGGGTCAGCATCACCGACAGCGCTCGCAAAGTCGTCTTTGCCCGTTTGGGCGATCGCCTGCGCGTGGCGGGCATGGTCGAATTGGTGGGCCGCGACACCCGCTTGCAGCCAAAGCGCATCGACACCTTGCAGCACGCCACACATGACTTGTTTGGCGATTGTTCGGACTGGCGCGATGTTCAGCCTTGGACAGGCATGCGCCCAGCCACCCCCACGGGCTTGCCCATCTTGGGGCGGCAGGCTCATGGCCCCAGCAACCTTTGGCTCAACGCGGGCCACGGCGGCTTGGGTTTCACCTTGGCGGCCGGATCGGCCGACACCCTGGCCCAAGCCATCACTAGTTCCTAATAAAACCGCCGCTGGTTTTTATTTCTCTTCGCTGGCAATCAAGCGGTATGAGACCGCACCCAAAACCGCGCCCACGATCGGGGCCAACCAGAACAGCCACAACTGCGCCACGGCCCAGCCACCCACGTACAAGGCCACACCTGTGCTGCGGGCGGGGTTGACCGAGGTATTGGTCACCGGAATGCTGATCAGGTGAATCAGCGTGAGGGCCAAGCCAATGGCAATGGGTGCAAAGCCAGCAGGCGCACGCTTGTCGGTGGCCCCCAGGATGATGATCAGGAAGAACATGGTCATCACCACTTCGGTCAGCAAAGCCGCCATCATCGAATAGCCGCCTGGCGAATGCGCACCGTAGCCATTGGAAGCAAAGCCCTTGCTCACATCAAAACCGGCTGCGCCGCTGGCGATCAGGTACAAAACACCACCGGCCACAACGGCACCCAGAACCTGCGCCACGATGTAGGGCAAGAGCTGATTGGCCGGGAAACGGCCCCCCGCCCACAAACCGATGGAGACAGCCGGGTTCAGGTGACAACCCGAGATGTGGCCGATGGCAAAGGCCATGGTCAACACCGTCAGGCCAAAGGCCAAAGACACGCCATGCAGGCCGATGCCCACCTCCGGAAATGCAGCGGCCAAAACGGCGCTACCGCAACCGCCCAGCACCAGCCAGAAGGTCCCCAAAAATTCGGCGCCATAACGTTTCATGTTCTTTTTCCCTTATGTTGTTAAATGTGAAAACTCGCCTTGTCAGGCACCGGTCAGTTTACTGAGGTCAGTAAGAAAATGAACTTAAAGAACAATATATTTGTTTCATTATGAAACTTTAAAGACTCACTTTTGCCCACATACAACGCTTTATGATCAGCCGCCATTGCGCGGGCAAGAACTGGAGGTTGAGCGCCAAATACACTGCTTCCGA
>JBIKHW010000109.1:0-9442 GCA_044361935.1 Limnohabitans sp.
CCCACAGCAGCATCACCCCCGGGTGTGAAAAAACCACCCGCATGCTGGTGATCACCGCCGAGATGGCATCGGTGTCGCGGTCCAAAATCATGGGAATCGACACCACCGACAGGCCATAGACCAGCGCGGCGAACACACCACCGACTGCCAGGTAGACCATCAAGAATTCGAGGTTTTGCGGGTTGAACACCGCCTCGATCACGCCCGTGGTCGAGGGCATGCCGGTGTTGAAGAACACCGCAAACACCACCAAGGACGCCCTGCCCCACAGCAGCTCCAGCACCATGAGCACCAGCACCAACATGGCCATGCTGCGGATGTGTTGGTCCCAGCACATGAGCGACGTGGCCATCTCGGGCAACTCGCCGCGCTCGCGTTTGCGGCTGACCTCATACAAACCCATGGCCATGAACGGCCCCACCAGCAAGCAGCCCGAGACCAGCGACAAGGTGTACTCGGGCTTGTGCTTGAACACCATGGCCAGCACTTGGGCCATGCCCCAAAAACACAGGCCGTAAAACAATGCGATGACCGGGTGATGGCGCATGTCCTTCAGGCCCCGGGCCAGCCAACGAAAAGGATCGGCAAAGCCCAAAGGCCGCATGAGCGAGCGCGGCCCCACGGGCGGCGGTGGCACATAGGGCGTGGCCATGGTGGGTAGGTCCGATTCTTGAACCGCTTCAAGAGACTTGGCTTCGGCGTTCATGGGTCGGTCGATCTGTAAAGGCAAGGATTTTCAGATTACCCCCAGCGCTGGCCTTTGAACAGCCCGAAAACCCACAAGTGCGCGTGTTATGCGCCACAAAAGAGCCCAAGCTGTCACCCGTGTGATCAGGCCATGGGCAGATGCGCCTGCACGGCTTGATGCAGGTCAAGAATCAAGTCTTGCGCCGACTCCAGACCGGTCGAAAAACGCACCAGCGTGCCCGGTTTCAAATGATCGGGCCAGGCCTGGCGCATTGAAGCAATGTTGTAGGGCACCACCAGGCTCACCGGGCCACCCCAGCTGTAGCCGATCTTGAAAAGTTTCAGCCCGTCGCAAAACGCGTCCACCTGGGCTTGGCTGAAACGCGCATCGATCATGACGCTGAACAAACCTGCCGCCAGGCCCGTGCCGGGCACGCGATCACACAGGGCCTGCCAATGGGCGTGGCCCGGAGCGCCTTCAAAGGCCGGGTGCATGAGTTGAGCGCATTGCGGCTGGGTTTGCCACCAGGCGGCCAGGGCGCGAGCGGTCTGATCGTGTGCGGCATAACGCAGCCCAATGCTGGGCAAGGAACGCAGCACGGTCTCAGCGTCGTTGGCCGCCACGCCCAAGCCCAAACGCATGTGGCAGAGTTTGATCTGGAGGTGCAAGGCCGCGTCGCGGGTGATGACGCTGCCCATCAGCACGTCGCCGCCGCCGCTGGGGTATTTGGTGAGCGCATGGGCGCTGATGTCCACGGCCAAGCTGCCCTCCCCGCCCGCGCCATCGCCATCACCCAGCAAATCAAAAGGCTTGAAGGCCAGGCCCGCGCCCCAGGTGTTGTCGAGAGCACACAAGACACCACGCTCACGGCAACGGCTCACCATCTCGGGCAAATCAGGAAACTCCATGCTCACGGAGCCGGGCGCTTCGAGCCACACCAGGCGGGTGCTGGCCGTGATCTGGCGGGACAGGTCATCGGGGTCCATCGGGTCGTAAAAACGGTGCGTGATGCCGAAGTGGCTCAACTCGCCATCGGCCAGCGCTTTGTTGGGGCCGTAAGCGTTGTCCGGGATCAGAACTTCGTCGCCGGTTTTGAGCACCGCCAAAGCCACCAGAGCCAAAGCCGCTAGCCCGCTGGGCACCAGCACACATTGCAGCCCCCCTTCGAGGCTGCTCAAACGCTCTTCCAGCAAATACGTGGTCGGGGTGCCGTGCAGACCATAGGTATAAGCCGACTTGTCTTTCCATTCACGCTGGCGCATGTCGGCCACCGTGGGGAAATAAACGGTCGAGGCTTTGAACACGCCCGGCTGGGGGGCGTCGAACCCGGCAGGCGCGGTGTAGGGGTGGTGGATCAGACCTGTGGTGCTGGGCGCGGAGAGCGTTTTTGGCGTGTCGTTTTGCATCCGGACATCCTAATGCAAACAGCCTCCGGAAGGAGGCTGTTGGAGGTCAAATCAGGGAAAGTCCGAAGCGGATCAGACGCGCCACTTTTCCATCAGCTTTTCTGGGCGCATGTTGTCGTACGGCTCGAAGGGCTGGTGAATCCAGGGGTTGGTGGGCAGGTCCTCGATCGAATAATCGGGCTTGAAGGTCGACACGCCTTTGGTCCAGATGACAGCCGTGCGCAACTCGGTCACGGGCTTGTAGTTGTTCTTGAGCTGGTCAACCACCGCACGCAAGGTGTGGCCGGTGTCGGCCAAGTCGTCCACCAAAAGCACTTTGCCAGCGATCTCGCCTTTGGGCGTGGTGATGTAACGGGCAATGTCCAGGTGCCCTTGCACCGTACCGGCTTCGGCGCGGTAAGAGCTGGTGGACATGATGGCCAGAGGCTTGTCGAAGATGCGCGACAGGATGTCGCCAGGGCGCATGCCGCCACGGGCCAGGCACAGGATGTTGTCAAATTCCCAGCCGGACTGATGGATTTTGATCGCGAGTTTTTCGATCAGGTTGTGGTACTCGTCGTAGCTCACGTACAGGTGCTTGCCGTCTTCGGTCAACATGGGAGGAACTCCGTCAAAGGGTGGGTAAAAACTGGTCGGCTGTCCGCTGGATCAGGCCGCAAAGGGGTTGTGCAACAAGATCGTGTGGTCACGGTCAGGGCTGGTGGACACCACATGCACAGGCACGCCTGTGACTTCTGCGATGCGGTCCAGGTAATAACGGGCCGTGGCGGGCAGCTTGTCCATCTCGGTCACGCCCACCGTGGTCTCGGTCCAACCGGGAATTACTTCGTAAATCGGCTTACAGCGGGAAATTTCATCCGCGCCCATGGGCAGGATGTCGATGGTTTCACCGTCCAGCTCATAACCGGTGCACAGCCACAACTCTTTCAAGCCGTCGAGCACGTCGAGTTTGGTGATGCACAAACCGCTCAGTCCATTGACCTGCGCACTGCGCTTGAGCAAGGCGGCATCGAACCAGCCGCAACGGCGCGAACGGCCGGTGGTCACGCCTTTTTCGGCGCCCACGGTGGACATGTGGTAACCGGGCGTGCCGGGGGTTTCCCAGTCGAGCTCGGTGGGGAAAGGGCCGCCACCCACACGGGTGCAATACGCCTTGGTGATGCCCAAGATGTAATGCAGCATGCCCGGGCCCACGCCTGCGCCTGCGGCGGCATTGCCCGCGACGCAGTTGCTCGACGTCACAAACGGGTAAGTGCCGTGGTCCACATCGAGCAAGGTGCCTTGTGCGCCTTCGAACAACAAATTCGCCCCGGCTTTGTGGGCCTCGTTCAACTCGCGCGACACGTCGGCCACCATGGGCAGCAAGTCCTTGGCGTAAGCCATGGCTTCGTTGTAGGTGGAGTCAAAGTCCACGGGCGCTGCGCCTAGGATGTTGACCAGAATTTCATTGTGCAAAGCCAGGTTTTCGCGCAGTTTGGTGGCAAAACGCTCGGGGTACTTGAGGTCTTGCACACGCAAGGCGCGGCGCGCCACTTTGTCTTCGTAGGCGGGGCCAATGCCGCGGCCGGTGGTGCCGATTTTGGCGGTACCGGCTTTTTCCTTGGCAGCTTCGCGGCCCACGTCCAAGGCGACGTGGTAGGGCAAGATCAGCGGGCAGGCCTCGCTCACGCGCAGGCGTGAACGCACCTCAACACCGGCTTTTTCAAGGCCTGCGATTTCTTCGAGCAGCTTGGGCACGGACAGCACCACACCGTTGCCGATGTAGCACTTGACGCCTGCGCGCATGATGCCGCTGGGGATCAGGTGCAAAGCGGTTTTCACGCCGTTGATCACCAAGGTGTGGCCTGCGTTGTGGCCCCCCTGGAAACGCACCACGCCTTGGGCGCTTTCAGTCAACCAGTCGACCAGTTTGCCTTTGCCCTCGTCGCCCCATTGGGTGCCGACAACGACCACGTTACGGCCTTGCAACTTGTTCATGCTTGAAATGTTCTTTCTCAAAGAGCCTGTACCACCCACTGCCCTGCCGCTTCGATCAACTCGCGGTCGCAATGGAATTCGTCGATTTCACTTTCGTGGCCTGGCAAGACGCAGACCACGGTTTCGCCCCGACTGCGCAGTGCAGCAATGGCTGCACGCAAGGAAGCCGACTGACCCCAAGGAGCGCGAATGGCTGCACGCAAAGCCAGCGGCTGAACGGCGGCCACCAATTCTTTCAAATCGAGGCTGAAGCCCACGGCCGGTCGGTCGCGGTCGATGCGGTGGCCAAAGACCGCGCCCACGCCGTCGTAGCGCCCGCCACGGGCCAAGGCGTCGGATGCACCTTTGGCATAAATGGCAAAGCGCATGCCGCTGTAATAAGCGTAACCACGCGAATCACCCAAGTCGAAACTCACGGCCACATTGGGGATCTGCTCGGCCAACCAACGCAGCTGCGCCAGGGCTTGGGTGATTTCTGGATGGTCTGGCAAGCGTGATGCCGCACGGTCCAGGACGCTGATGTCACCATACAAATCGACCAGGGCCAAAAGACCATCACGCGCTGCAGGCTGCAAACCAGCGCTCAATCGGGCCAAGGCCGAGGCGTCTTTGGTCGCCAGGGCGGCGTGGATGGCGTGGCGCTGCGCTTGGCTCAAGGGCTGACCTTGCAACAAGCGGTTCACGATGCGGGCATCGGCCAAGTCCACCTGTAGCCCCGTGGCGCGGCCCGCGGCCAGGCAGTCGAGAACCAGTTGCAGGATTTCCAGATCGGCCTCCGGGCCGGCATGGCCATAAATTTCGGCACCCAGTTGCAACGGCTCGCGCGTGGCGTGGGGGCGAGCGGGGCGGGTGTGCAGCACCGGGCCGCAGTAGCAAAGACGGGTCAAGGCCGTGCGGCCCAGCAAGTGGGCATCGATGCGTGCCACCTGAGGGGTGGTGTCGGCACGCAAGCCCAAGGTACGGCCCGAGAGTTGGTCCACCAATTTGAAGGTTTGCAAATCCAGGGCTTCACCCGTGCCGGTCAGCAGGGATTCCAAATGCTCCAGCAGCGGCGGCATCACCAACTCGTAGCCATAGCCACGGGCGGTGTCCAGCAATTCGCGGCGGAGTTCTTCGATGTGGCGAGCCTCAGAAGGCAAGACATCGGCAACGTGATCCGGGAGGACCCAAGCAGACATGAGGGGATGGGGGAGACGGTTAAAAACGAGATTTTACCGGGTTGACAGGCTCATTTCCGGCCAAGAGATTGGCAAATTGTCCAAATCTGGCCTCTGAGCAAAGAACAGAGCAGATCCGGGCTCACACATCAGCGCTGAAATGTCAGGCCAGAAACCAGACCACTAGAAGGCCAAACACCACCATGAGCATGCCAAAAAATCGGATCTGCCCCTCTTGGAGCTGGAGCATTTGCTCAAACAGGCCGCGCCATCGGCGCGGCGAAATCATGGGCAACAAACCCTCCAGTATGAGCATCAAGCCCAAAGCCAGCAGGAGGGTGTCGAGCAAGACTTACTTCCGGGCGGGTGCACCGCCCGGCGTGCCGCGCATGCCCTTGAAGAACTCGGAACTCCCGGGGTCGAGCACCATCACGTCGCCCTTGCTGTTGAAGCTGGACTTGTAGGCTTCCAGGCTGCGGTAGAACTGCGCAAACTGCGGGTCGCGGCCAAAGGATTCTGCGTACAAACGGGCCGCTTGGGCATCACCCTCACCCTTGATCTTCTGGGCATCGCGGTAGGCGTTGGCAATCGTCACCTCGCGCTGGCGGTCGGCATCGGCTCGGATTTTTTCACCCTCGGCACCACCGGTTGAACGCAGCTCGTTGGCCACGCGCTTGCGCTCAGCTTCCATACGCCGGTAAACCGATTCGGTGATGGTGTCCACGTAATCAGCGCGGGTGATGCGCACATCCACCACGTCCACACCCCAAGGCTTGGCGCCGCGAACGACCGCCAGGACATCGTTCTTCACATCGTCCATGAGTTCTTCGCGCTTGAGCGAGAGCAATTCTTTGACAGTGCGTTTGTTGATCTGCTCCTGGAAGGCGTTGCGCACCACGCGGTTGAGCTGGTTGGTGCCGGCCTTCTCGTCCAAGCCCACGTTGCGGATATAGGCCTGTGGGTCTGTGATGCGCCAGCGCACGTACCAGTCGATCACCACACGCTGCTTTTCAGCTGTGAGCATGGGCTCATTGTCCGGGCTGTCCAGAGTGAGCAGGCGCTTGTCAATGTAATTGACGTTTTGCAGGGGGGGCGGCAACTTGAAGTGCAAGCCCGGCTCGGTGATCACTTCCTTGATCTGACCCAAAGCGTAGACCACGCCAAATTGGCGCTGGTCCACCACGAACAATGTAGAGCTGAGCAGTGCGAACACCACCAGCAAACTCGAAATCCACAATCCGATGCGATTCATTGTCTTGTTCCTTATCGTGGATCGCGGCTACGCGAACGCTCGAGGTCTCGGGAGCGGGTATCCACCGTACCGTTGCTCCCTGCATTGGCAGGGGCTGCGGGCACATCCATGGCGGGCGGGGCCACTTGCGTAACCTGTTGCATGATTTTGTCAAGCGGCAAATACAAGAGGTTGGAGCCTTGTTTGCTGTCCACCAGCACCTTGGTCACGCTGCTGTAAATCTGCTGCATGGTGTCGGTGTACATACGGTCACGCATGACTTGGGGCGCCTTCTGGTACTCGGGCAAGATGGTCTTGAAGCGCTGCGCATCACCTTCGGCTTGCGCCACGATGCGTTCACGGTAAGCATCGGCCTCTTCCTTCAAACGCGCTGCAGCACCTACTGCACGGGGAATCACGTCGTTGGCATAGGCTTGTGCTTCGTTTTTGGCGCGTTCGCGCTCCTGACCGGCTTTGAGCACATCGTCAAAAGCAGCCTGCACCTGCTCAGGCGGACGCACACCGCCTTGCTGCAAGTTGATGCCCACCACCTCGATGCCGACTTTGTAGCGGTCCAGTATGACTTGCATCTTTTCACGCACGCGAGGCGCGATCTGGTCGCGCTCTTCGGCCAGCGCCGAGTCCATCTTCATTTTGCCCACGACCTCGCGCACAGCAGTTTCAGCGGACTGAACCACGGCTTCGGTGGGGTTACGGCTTTCGAACAAATAAGCGCGTGCATCGTTCAAGCGGTACTGCACGGCGAATTTGATTTCAACGATGTTTTCGTCTTCGGTCAACATGGCCGACTCGCGCAGACCTGTGGCCTTGACGATGTTGTCGCGGCCAATGTCCACCGATCGGATCTGGGTTACGAACACCAACTCGTGTCGCTGCACGGGATAAGGCATGCGCCAATTGAAACCTGCCCCCACGGTGGAGTGGTATTTTCCAAACTGGGTGATGACGGCCTGCTGACCTTCTTGCACGATGAAAAAGCCAGTGGCCAACCAGACCAGCAGGGCACCGCCCAAGATGACCCCAATGCCCAGGTTCTTGATGAAGGCCGGGATTTCAGGCCCGCCCGAACCACCGCCGGAGCCGCCAGGACCTTGGGGGCGCTGAGGGCCGCCTTTGCCGCCAAACATCTGACCCAGCTTGCGGTTGAAATCACGCCACAACTCGTCCAGATCGGGCGGGCCGCTTTGCTGCTGCTGCGGGCCACGACTGGGAGGCTGCTGCCAGGCATCGGGCTTTGGGCCGGGTGGTGGCACGTCGCCGGTTGGCTTATTGCCCGAGTCGCCGGAAGATTTGTCATCGTCGCGACCCCAGCGTGGGTCGTTCAGGTTAAACATGCCTCGTATCTTTGCGGGCAGCAAGGACCATCGCAGGGCTGGCAGTTGAAAATTCATGGTTCTTTGTCTTTGTCTGGATCACGAAACAGCATTGTGCCGAATTTAAGGGCCACTTAAGGCAGGTCACCGGGATATTCCCGGTCCAAGTCACGGGGATCGTGCTCGGGCGACTCGGCCGGTGGCAGAGCCGCCTTGACCATGTCGGACAGCGCCGTGCGCAAAAGGGCCAGACCCTCGCCGCTTCTTGCGCTCAGAAACACACGCGGCACGGGTTCACCGTCCAGTTCGTACTGGTCTTGCATCTGCAAGGGGTAACGGTCGGCGGCCAAGGCATCGAGTTTGTTGAAGACGAGCAGCTGCGGCACTTGGTCAGCGCCGATCTCGGCCAGTACTTTTTGTACCTCGGCCATCTGTTCTGGAAAATCCGGGTTGGCCGCGTCCACCACATGCAGCAGCAGGTCGGCTTCGGTGGCCTCTTGAAGAGTGGCCTGAAAGGCTTCGACGAGACCGTGCGGCAGATCTCGTATGAAACCCACCGTGTCGGACAAGGAGACTGAGCGGCCTGCCTCACCCAAATACAACTGGCGGGTGGTGGTGTCCAAGGTGGCAAACAACTGGTCGGCCGCATAGGCACGGGCCTTCACCAGCGCATTGAACAAAGTTGACTTGCCCGCGTTGGTGTAACCCACCAGCGAAATGTTGAAGGTGTCGCGCCGCTCGCGCTGGCGGCGCTGGGTGTTGCGTTGTTTTTTGACTTTGACCAGGCGCTCTTTGATGCGTTTGATCGAGTCGTTGATCATACGGCGGTCGAGCTCAATTTGAGTTTCGCCCGGGCCGCCACGCATGCCGATGCCGCCGCTTTGGCGCTCCAGGTGCGACCAACGGCGCACCAATCGGGTGCTCAGGTACTGTTGCCGTGCCAGTTCCACCTGCAGTTTGCCCTCGTGGCTGCGGGCACGCTGGCCAAAGATTTCTAGTATCAGCAATGTGCGGTCGTTCACCGGCAAACCGATGTGCCGCTCCAGATTGCGCTGCTGTGCAGGGCTCAAGGATTGGTCGAACAACACCTCAACGGCACCGTGCATGAGGGCCAATTCTTTGATCTCGTCGGCCTTGCCGCTGCCAACAAAAAGCGCCGGGTCCGGGGCCTTGCGTTTGCAGGTCAGGCGAGCCACCGGCTTTAAACCGCCAGACTCAGCCAGAAGGCCGAGTTCTTGCAGTTCACCATCAAAATGCGGCAGCCCAAAATCAACGCCGACCAGTAAGGTCGGCGCGGCTTGTTGGGAAGATTTTTCAGACAATGTCAGCAATCTACAGCGGCGGTGTCACACCCCCGGGCGAACAAAAACCACATCAAGCGGTGATTTCACCCGTTTCGGGCGTGCTGAAGGTGACGGAACGACCGGGAACAATGGTCGAGATGGCGTGTTTGTAAACCATTTGGGTGACGGTGTTGCGCAGGAGGACAACGTACTGGTCAAAGGATTCGATCTGTCCTTGCAGCTTGATGCCGTTGACCAAATAAATTGAAACCGGCACATGCTCACGGCGCAGTGCGTTCAGGAAGGGGTCTTGCAAAAGTTGACCTTTGTTGCTCACGATATTCTCCGTGTTCAGAAGTTTTGAAG
>JBIKHW010000110.1:0-9439 GCA_044361935.1 Limnohabitans sp.
GCTCAGGCCGCATAACTGAGCGGCACCGCCGTGGTGAATTTGAGCTCCTCCATGGCAAAACTGGAGCTCACATCGGACAACGGCACCGCCTGAATAAGCCGCTTGTAGACCTGGTCGTAAGCGGCAATGTCAGGCACCACGACTTTGAGCAGGTAGTCCACATCACCGCTCATGCGGTGGGCTTCGACGATTTCGGCAATGCCATGCACCGCAGCGCGAAACTTCTCCAGCCAAGGCACATCATGTTCGCGTGTGCGCACCGACACAAACACCGTCACGCCCAGGTTCACCTGGTGCCGGTCCACCAGGGCCACTTGCCGGGCCAAAATGCCCAACTCCTTGAGCCGTTGCACCCGCCGCCAGCACGGGGTGGGCGTCAGGTGCACGGCAGCGGCCAACTCGTTGACGGGCCAGTCGCTGCGCGCTTGCATAAGGTCCAGAATTTTCCTGTCAGTGGCATCTAGTTTGTGCTTCATGGCCGGATTGTAGAAACCTATTCCAAAAAATAGTCGTTTTGGGGCAAACAAAGCAATTTCATGCTGCATGTTTGGTGGCAAACTTCTGTTTTCAATAGACAAAGATGGATGGCATGAAAAAAATTGGTCTGATCGGGGGCATGAGCTGGGAGTCCACCGCCCTTTATTACCAGCACATCAACCGCGAAGTGGCGCGACGCCGTGGCGGACTTCATTCGGCGCCCTTGCAGTTGGTCAGCCTGAATTTTCAGGAAATTGCCGACCTGCAAAAGCAGGCAGACTGGCCGCGCATGACCGAGATCCTGCAAACGGCGGCCAGCCAGCTCGAGCACAGCGGGGCCGAGGCCTTGCTCATTTGCACCAACACCATGCACCGCATCGCGCCGCAAGTGCAAGCGGTCTGTGCTGTGCCTTTGCTGCACATTGCCGACGCCACGGCCGACGCCGTGCTGGCCTCCGGTTTGAGCCAAGTGGGCTTGCTGGGCACCCGCTTCACCATGGAGCAAGCCTTCATGCGCGACCACCTGGCCGCTCGCGGCATTCAGTGCCTGGTGCCCGAGGAGGCGGGGCGTGTCGAAGTACACCGCATCATTTTTGAAGAGCTATGCCGGGGCCAGGTGCTGGAGGCCTCGCGCCAGAACCTGATTGCGCAGGTGCAGCAGCTGGCCGCACTTGGCGCACAAGGCGTGATCCTGGGCTGCACCGAGCTGACCATGAGCCTGCAGCCTGGCGACGGTGGCTTGCCCGGCTTTGACACCACGGCCTTGCACGCCATGGCTGCCGTTGATTTTTGCTTGTCCTGAGGTGCGCGCATGTGTCAATTGATGGGCATGAGCTGTAACAAACCTGCGGCCACCACCTTTTCTTTCACCGGTTTCTCGGCCCGAGGCGGCTTGACCTCTGACCACATTGACGGCTGGGGCATCGCTTTTTACGACGGCAAAGGCTGCCGGGTCTTTCAGGACGACCAACCGGCCAGCCATTCCCCTTTGGCCGATTACGTGAGGCAGCACCCCATCAAATCCAAAGTGGTGGTGGCGCATGTGCGCAAAGCCACACAAGGGGATGTTCAGTCAGCCAATTGCCACCCATTTCAACGCGAATGGCTGGGCCGAACCTGGGTGTTTGCGCACAATGGCGATCTGCGCGACTTCCAGGCCCCCAGCGGCTGCCAGGACATACCCGTGGGCAGCACCGACAGCGAGCGCGCGTTTTGCGCCATCATGAGCCACTTGCGCCGCCACTTCAAAGACCGCCTGCAGCCACCCGAGTGGCCCGAGCTGGCCCCAGTGCTGGCCCGCATCGCCGCCGAACTGGCCGGGTATGGCAACTTCAACATACTGCTCAGCGATGGTCACGCCCTGTATGTCCACTGCTCGACGCGTCTGCACCAACTGACTCGGAACCACCCGTTTCCCAAAGCGCAGCTTGTGGACCGTGACATGAGTCTTGATCTGGGACCTCTCAATGCCGAGGGCGACACCATGACCTTGCTGGCGACCGAGCCGCTGACGCGAGACGAGCCTTGGCAAGCCTTGTGCACGGGCGAATTCCGGGTGTACGCACATGGTCTTGAGGTCTGGCGTCAGATCAACCCAGAAACACAGGCCTTTCCGATGGCCTGCCCAGACCCGGAACTGAAGTCTCGGTCTAGGCTTACTGCCAATCCCTGAGTTCCTGTCCTCCACCTGTCCCGCACACCGATTCTTACCCTCTTGAAGCGACTGGGCTCAAAAGGATTGCATGACGCTTAGATGTCTGGAGAGAACGGTTGATGGCATCGAGGAATCCGGTTTTCTGGTGTGTCTGCACCCAAGCCACTATGCCTCCTGTATGAGAGCGGATCATCCTGCCAAGGACCTTCCTCGGTTCGTCCTTGGGTCGCATAACGCAGCTGGTCCAGTGACCGAGTATGCTTAGCAGAACGTTGTTCTGTTTTCGATCTAAGAACTCACGTCACTTCTTTTTGTAGGACCACGCCCTGGCCATGAGTTTGACGGTCCTCCCGGAGATCAGCGCGTCTTGATCAGCTGCTGCCTCCGTTTTGTGCTTGGGCGTAAGTTGCGCCAGTATCAGCCCGAAGATGCGATGCTGACCAACAAAATACGCGAGTGCCAAAGCCCAAAGCCCAACGACTAAACCCACGAAACGCTCGCATGAGCAGCAAAAAAATACCCTTGATCTTTTAGCCGTTGATAGGGCATTTGACCTGCACTTGGCCCAGTATGGTCAAAAATACAAAGTGCCTGCAGGTCAGATCATCTTGCCCGTCCTGAACGATGCCGTTGTGGATTCGCCGTTTGTCTTCGCTTTCAGGTTAGGGCATAAAACACCCTAGAAAAGCTTAAAGGGTCAATGTAAAGTTGATCCCGTTGGTACACCTTCGACGCCGACTTCGATTTTAAAAAAGCCCGTGCCGCAGCTGCCGCAGCCCACTTCGGCTTCGGTCGGTTCACGCACCGATTCCACCTTCAGGTGAAGGCGAAGCGCAATGCCTGACAGAGGGTGGTTGCCGTCGAGCACCACATGCTCGGGGTAGATTTCGGTCACGGTGTAGAGCACGTTGCGAGGTGCGTCGGGGTGGCAGCCCTCAGGCAAGGCGGTGCCTTCGATCGTGAGGCCGGGCTCCAGGCCCTCGGGAAAGAGGGCAAGCGGTTCCAGAAATAGAAGCTCTTCGTTGAAGTCGCCAAAGGCGTCTTCGGGCTCCAGATGCAGGTCGATCTTGGCGCCTTTTTCGTGGCCTTGCAGGGATTCCTCGATCTTGGGCAGGAGGTCCTGGCCGCCAATGAAGAATTCAACGGGCTCGTCCAAGGTGTCGAGAACTTCGCCCAGCGTGTCTTTGAGTGTCCAGGTCAGTGCGACCACAGAAGGTGTCTTTATTTCCATAGGACAATTGTCGCAGTTTGACGGCCTGTTTTGGGCCGCCTTGTCTTTGAGCGCAGGTCTTTCGGCCTGAGCAACCGGATCACCCAAATGAACACAGAACAACCCCTGGCCCTACTCGGCGGCCTGACGCCCAGCCAGTTCATGAAGCGCCATTGGCAAAAAAAGCCTTTGCTGGTGCGCAGCGCCATCCCTGGCTTTGTGCCCTGTGTGGGCCGCACCGACTTGGTGGCGCTGGCGGGCGAGGAGGGCGTTGAGTCGCGTTTGATCGTGGATTCGCCAAAGGGCTGGAAGATGAAGCATGGCCCGTTCTCGAAGCGGAGTCTGCCGCCCTTTAGCCAGAAAAAATGGACTTTTCTGGTGCAAGGCGTCGACTTGCACCACGACGGTGTCCACGCGCTGATGCAGCAGTTCCGCTTTGTGCCCGATGCGCGGCTGGACGATGTGATGATCAGCTACGCCACCGATGGCGGTGGCGTGGGGCCGCACTTTGACAGCTACGACGTGTTTTTGTTGCAGGCCCATGGGCAGCGCCGCTGGCGCATTGGTCGCAACCAAGACCTGAGCCTTCAGCCGGGTGTGCCGCTCAAAATTTTGCAAAACTTTGAAGCCGAAGAAGAGTTCGTCCTCAACCCCGGCGACATGCTGTACCTGCCCCCCAAATACGCCCACGACGGCGTGGCCCAAGGCGAGTGCATGACCTGGTCGATGGGTTTTCGGGCACCCCAAGAGGGCGAGTTGGCGCGTGAGTTGTTGCTGGGACTGGCTGATGAAGCTTTAGATGGTGTGAGTGATGAACTTTACCGGGATCCAAAACAAGCGGCTGTGTCGTCTCCTGCTGCCATTCCGCCGGCATTGGCTGGCTTTGCACGGCAAGTGGTGGATAAAGCCCTGAAAAACCCTCAGCTACTCGACAGCTTGCTCGGGGAGTTCCTGACCGAGCCGAAACC
This sequence comes from Limnohabitans sp., assembly GCA_044361935.1. Taxonomy (GTDB): domain Bacteria; phylum Pseudomonadota; class Gammaproteobacteria; order Burkholderiales; family Burkholderiaceae_C; genus Limnohabitans_A. The sequence goes on from JBIKHW010000110.1 coordinate 4,310, forward strand.
CCATGTTTGGTTTGAGGGCACGCAAGCCGAGGCTGATTTGAGTGAGGGTGTGCAGCTCGATCGGCGCACCAGAATGATGTATGACGACAAGCACGTCTTCATCAACGGAGAAAGCTACAAAGTAGGAGGGCGTGATGCCATCGTTTTGCGTCAATTGGCCGATGTTCGATGTATTACCGCGCCAAAATTCAAGATTTTAAGTGCAGATGCAAAGGAGGCTTTGCAGGATTGGGCCAGCGCGGGATGGCTTCGAGCTTTGTGAGTTGATTTCTAAGTGTCATTTCGTGCACCAAATAAATCATAGACATCAGGAAGCTTTCAACGGTATGACTAGGGAAAACGCTATAATCTGCGGCTGGGTACAAAAGAGCTCGAGTGCTTTTGACTCGGTTTCGATAGCTTTAACAGGTTGTCGAGGCAATTTCCGGAAATTGTTTTTTCATTCACATCTTAGGAAAATCAAAATGAACAAGTCCCTCGTTCTGGCCGCCATCATCGCTGCAGCTGCTTTGTCCGCTTGCGGCAAAAAAGAAGAAGCCGCAGCTCCTGCAGCTCCAGCACCAGCCGCTGCTGCTCCAGCTGCAGCACCTGCTGCTGATGCAACTCCAGCTGCTGCTCCAGCCGCTGCACCAGCTGCTGACGCTGCTGCCACACCAGCAGCCGCTCCAGCCGCTCCAGCTAAGCAGTAATTGCTTGAAAACCCCTAGTGCATAGCACTTGGGTTTAACAAAAAACCCCGCCTTGGCGGGGTTTTTTGTTGGCTACCTAAGGTTTAGCGCAGCTCAGTTGCAATCAATTTCAAGATCCGTTCGGCGTCTTGTGCCGATGGCTCTGGTTGACCAGTGGCAGTCAAAACACGAAGCATGCTTTGATTTTCGCCTGAGGCTGTGAGGCTGATCTGGTATTTTGTCAATGTCGAAGGGGTGTCTTTTTTGCTGCTAAAAAGACGCCCGAGCAAGCCCGTCGAGTCGCGGCTGGTGCCGGCAGCCACGTAGCGGACAAAGTAAACACCGGCCGTGCGGTCGCGGTCTTCAACAGTGAAGCCGCTGCGGTCCAGTGCAACGCCCGTGCGCCGCCACGAGCGGTCCAGGTTGTCCTGGAGCAAGATGACTGGTTGGCCATTGATGCGGCTGATGATGTTGTTGGCTTCGGGTGCATTCAAAAGCGCAGTAGCTGTTTTGGCCGCTTCTGGCGCGGTGCCCAACTTGACCATCAGGCGGCGCAGGAATTCGATTTCGAGTTCAGGGTCGCTGGGGCGGGGTTGCCAAATGGTTGAACTTTTCTGACTGTCCGCGTAGTTTTCAACCATACCCCTGTGGGTGATGTAAATCTCGACGCCGCCTTGAACGTTTCGCTCCACACGGGTCCTGAATTTATCACGCTCGCCTGTGGAGTAAAAAGAATCCAGTACTTTGCCCAGAGTTCTGCGAATGAAGTCTTGAGGTAATTTTGCTCGGTTTTCCGCCCAATCGGTTTCCATGATGCCGACATCGGGGGCGTCGGTGACCAACACAAATCCATTGCTGGTCCAGAACTCGCGAAGAGGCTCCCAAATTTTGTCTGCAGGCAAGCTGGTCACCAGCCAACGTTGGTTGCCTTGGCGCTCAATCCTGACAGGACCCAGTGCATTGGCTGCAGTGCCCGCATCAACCACGCGACTGCCTGCATTTTGAAATCCTGAAGCGGTGGACGAAGTGCTTTCGATGGCGTAGCGAGACTCCTTGCGCAACTGCGTCAGGTCCGGAGGAATTTCGAGTGTGGGCGCTTTGGCCGCACTTTTGTAGTCGATCTTGTCTTCCTGCAGCACTGAGCAGCCGCTGAGCAAACTGGCCAAGGCCAGCACTGTGGCTGTACGTTTGAAAGTGACATGGGGCATGGCGTTGAAAAACAGTGAGTTCACAAAAATCCTTGGGGTATCCATCAAATGAGTTCGCTGGCCTTCAGGGCCGCTTCGACCACAGGCTGTTGAGACGCGGACAGTTCGGTCATGGGCAAGCGCAATGTCGGGCCGCACAGGCCCATGCGCTGCATGGCCCATTTCACGGGTATGGGGTTGGCTTCTAAAAACAGGTTTTTGTGGACAGGCAACAGCTGGAACTGGATGCGCATGGCTTCTTTCACGTCGCCTCTGAGGGCGGCCATGCACAGCTCGTGCATGAGTCGTGGCGCCACGTTGGCGGTCACGCTGATGTTGCCGGCTCCGCCGCAGAGCATCAGGGCGACTGCAGTGGCGTCATCGCCCGAGAAAACGGCAAACGCTTTGGGCACATCTCGGATGAGCCATTGGGCGCGTTCGATGTTGCTGGTGGCTTCCTTGATGCCGATGATGCCAGGGACCTGGGTCAAGCGCAGCACGGTCTCGTGCTGGAGATCGGCAACGGTGCGACCCGGCACGTTGTACAAAATCACGGGTAACTTGGGCGTGGCTTCGGCGATTGCTTTGAAGTGCTGGAACAGGCCTTCCTGAGTGGGCTTGTTGTAATAAGGCACCACTTGCAATTGGGCGTCAGCGCCGATGGACTCTGCATATTTGGCCAGCGAAATGGCTTCTGCGGTGGAGTTGGCGCCGCAGCCGGCAATGATGGGAATGCGCTTGGCCGCTTGTTCCACCGATACACGCAGGATTTCGCGGTGTTCGTCCACGTTGACGGTGGGTGATTCGCCCGAGGTGCCGACGATCACCAGCCCATCGGTGCCTTCGGCCACATGCCAGTCGATCAGTTTTCGCAAAGTGGGGTAATCCACTTGGCCGTCTTCGAGCATGGGGGTGATCAGAGCAGGGATGCTGCCACGGATGGGGCGTTGTTCGGTGGTCATGTCAGGGGTTTCTGAGCCAGAAAAAGAACCATTCTAACGAGTGCAACCCCTTGTTTGCTATGGAGAGCCTCTAAGGGGTCAAAGCCATGCCCGCGCACAAAGCGGTGTCGGTTTCAGGCAGGACGCAGGGGCCAGCGTTGGAGGGTCTTTGGGGATTCGTCTCGCACGGCCACAATGCGTTGCACAAACCGGTCTGGCGAGGCCTCAAAGCCATCTTCGTAAGCCACCGTGCGCAAGCCTTCGGTCGCCTTGAGCAGTTCGCCAGATTGCAGCAAAAAGTCAGGTCTTGATGGTTTACCCACGGTTTCGTTGCCTGCTGCAAAGGTTTCGTAGATCAAAAGACCGCCCGGGGCTACAGAGGCAACAATCGTTGGCAGCAAGGGTCTCCACAGGTAGTTCGTCACGACCACACATCCGAATGTTCTGCCATCAAAAGGCCAGGGGCCATTTTCGATGTCGGCGCAAATGACCTCGCCACTGCTTTGGGCCAAGGCCAAGGCGTCGGGGTTGCGGTCCACACCCGTGACATGGTGTCCCAACGCGGCCAAATAGTGCATGTGGCGACCTGCGCCGCAAGCCACATCGAGCAAGGTGCTGCCCGGTGCGATCAGGTGAGACCAGCGTTGCAACCAGGCGGAGGGGTTTTCGGTGCCGTGCATGGATGGCGCTTTCAAGTCAAAGGCGTGGTTAAAAGCAGGACCACAGCTGTTCAGACAGCATGATCACCACTTCGGACTGACCATACAGCCAGAACGTCAGGCCCAAGGCCGCAGCCCCGAGCAAAAACCAGGTTGGTCGGGCGCTCATCTGGCTTGGGGTGTTGGGCGGGCAATCGGGCTCTCGCGCACGGGCAGGTTCACCAGCGCAGCCAACACGCCCAAGGCAATGGCGAGGTACCAGACGATGTCGTAGCTGCCGGTCTTGTCATACAGGTAGCCGCCGAGCCAGACACCCATGAAGGAGCCAATCTGGTGGCCGAAAAAGATGAAACCGCTGAGCATGGACAAATGTGCCACCCCAAAAATATGCGCAACCGCCGCATTGGTGGGCGGCACAGTGGACAGCCACAACAAGCCCATCACGGCCGAGAAGATGTAAACGCTGGTGGGCGACAGTGGCACGAGCAAGAACAGCGTGATCGCCACCGAGCGCGAGATGTAAATGGTGGCCAGGATGTGCTTTTTGGAAATTTGTGGGCCCATGGTGCCCGCAATGTAGGTGCCCACCACGTTGAACAGACCAATCAGGGCCAGCGCATAACTGGCCACTTGGGGTGCCATGCCGTGGTCTTTCAGGTAGCTGGGCATGTGCACGCCGATGAAAACCACCTGAAAGCCACACACAAAATAGCCAGCCATCAGCAGCTGAAAACTCGGGTACTTGAAGGCTTCTTGCAGCGATTGGAGAATGGTCTGCTCACGTTTCACCTGGCCCGGCGCGTTCAAAGCCGGCTCGCGCAGACCCCAAGCCAGAGGAATGATGAGTAGGGTGGCGGCGGCCAAAATCATCAGGGCGTTTTGCCAACCCGCTTGGTTGATCAGCATGCCTTCAACCGGCACCATCAAAAACTGCCCGAAGCTGCCGGCCGCTGCCGCAATGCCCATGGCCCATGAACGGCGCTCAGCCGGCACGTTGCGCCCAATCACGCCATAAATCACGGCGTAGGTGGTGCCCGCCTGCGCAGTGCCGATGATGACGCCGGTGAAAAGGGCAAACATCCAGGGCGTTTGGGCCTGGGCCATGCCCACCAGCCCCAATCCGTAGAGCAAGGCTCCGGCCGTGATGACGCGGAAAGCGCCAAACTTGTCGGCCAGCATGCCCGCAAAAATGCCCATGAAGCCCCAGGCCAGATTCTGGATGGCCATGGCAAAGCCGAACTCTTGACGGCCCCAGCCCTGGGCTTGGGTGATGGGCTGAAGCCACAGGCCAAAGCCGTGGCGGATGCCCATGGACAGGGTGACGATGGCCGCGCCGCAAATCAGCACCTGGGTCAGGGAAAGGGGTTTGTGTTGCATCCCCCTGACTTTAACCAATGTGGTGCCACCCCGAAGTCGCTCAGATGCCTGCTGCCGGTGTAAAGGGTGAGCACTGTTTTTGCATCCAGTACCAAGCCTGAAATCCCACTACAATCCGCCACCATGGCCACCCAATCAACTGTCAAAACCTCTAATGAGTACTCCGAAGGCTCGATCCGCGTCTTGAAGGGCCTCGAGCCCGTCAAGCAACGCCCGGGCATGTACACCCGCACCGACAACCCCCTGCACATCATCCAGGAGGTGCTGGACAACGCCGCTGACGAGGCGCTGGCGGGTT
>JBIKHW010000111.1:0-9428 GCA_044361935.1 Limnohabitans sp.
AAACGCCACCCTGGCATGCCCCAAGTGCCCACCATGGCCGAAGCGGGTTACCCCAACATTGACCTGGAAGCTTGGGTGGCCCTTTATGCTCCAGCAGGCACACCCACAGCCACCATCAACCAACTGGCCGATGCCGTCAAGCGCAGCCTGGACTTGCCCGAGAGCAAGCAGCGAGCCGACCAAGCGGGCATTGAGGTGCGCTTTCTGGCCCCAGCCGACATGACCAAACTGCTGGACCGCGAAATCGCCGATTGGACCCAGGCCATCAAGACCGCCAACATCAAACTGGACTGACAAAAAAGCCCCGCATGGGCGGGGCTGAAATAAGGTCCTGAAACCCCAAGCCCCAGCGGATTTTCCGCTGGGGCTTTTTTGTGGTTCAAGCCGCGATCAGCTGCTGCGCCAGCGCATGCAAACGCGTGCCCGGCCGGGTCAGGTCGGTCACAATACTGAAGTGGTTGAGGCCCGCCAGGTCTTCGCAGACGGGCACGGTTTTGGGGCCCCAGGCCAGGTGGATCAAACGGTTGTGGCGCAAGAATTCGGGGCTCTCGTCGCCTCCAGCCACGGTGTACAGCACGCCCCGGCTTGGGCGCTGCCATTGGGCCGGGCTACACATGCGCACATGCGCGGGTGTGAGGCGCAAGTCGGCCTGCACAAACGGTGTTTTGCGAATCGGCGCCAGATCAAACAGGCCCGAGATGGACAAGGCTTTGCGCACCAGACCAGCGGGCAAATCGCGGCCCAGTTTTTTCCAGTCGCAGCCCAGCAACATGGCCGCCAAGTGCCCGCCTGCCGAGTGGCCGATCACGGTGATGTTGCCGCGGTCACCACCGTGTTCTGCGATGTGCCGCCCTACCCATGCAGTGGCCTTGGCCATTTGCAAGGCGATGTCGGGGATGGTGACGACTTTCTCGGGCGTGCCAGGGCACAGCGCGTAATTGACCACCACCACGCAAGCGCCCATGTCACGCAAGGCTGGGGCCACGAAGGAGTGGTCTGACTTGTCCAAACTTCGCCAGTAGCCACCGTGGATGAAGATCACCACCGGGGCGTTCGGTTGCGCGGCCGGAAAAATATCCAAGGTTTCACCCGGGCCGTCGCCATAGGGCAAGTCCAGCTGACCTTTCAAGTGCTCGCGTGCGTGGGTCGAGGCCTTTTGCCAGTGGGCAAAGTGATCGGCAAAGTCAGGCACCAAGGCCCGGTTGTTGTACATGCTGTCATGCCAGGCGCCATCTTTTTTGGGCATGGGTGCGTCTCCTTTTAAATTTTCATTTCCAGACGAAGCTGGATGTTGCGCCAATTGCGGTCGGTGTTGCGGGACGTCTCTTGCTGAGCGCCCGTGTTGAACGTGGTGGCCGTTTGATAGTCTCGCGGCAGCAGGTTGCTGACCGTCAATCGCAAAGCGGTCGCCCCCGAGAAGCGCCACAAGCCGTAAACGTCCACCACGCGTTTGACGCCTTGGTAAGACAGTTGTTGCTGGCTGCGCCGCGTGTCGTAGTCGGGGTTCCAGTTGACATTGCCACCTAGCGTCAACGGCACGCCACGAAGCCGGTAATCCGCCCCCAAGTTGGCGGTCATGCTGGGCTGCTGGTCCAGACGGTTATCGGGACCGGGTACGTCCTTAACTTTGGATCGGAAAAAGCTGGCATTGCTTCGAATGTCCACTGGCCAAGCCTTGTCCCAAGCCTGGTTCAATCGGAACTTGGCCTCCAGCTCCACGCCTTGGGTGATGGCGTCACCCACGTTTTGAGGGCTGGACACCCAGCGCTGTTCGCTGGACCAAGAAACGGCCTGCAAACGGGTCTGGTAACGGATGAGATCTTGAATGTTGCGACGAAACACATTGGCGCTCAGCACCCCACCGCCATCCAGATAACGCCCTACCCCCAAGTCAATGCCTGTAGCCAACTCAGGCAACAAGTCGGGGTTACCGACACGGTCAGGTTGGGTGGGCACATTGTTGCCTGACACGGGGTAATCGCGCGAGTACCGCAAAGGTGCCACCATGTTGTAAAGCGTGGGGGTTTTGTAGCTGCGTGTCAGGCTCATGCGCACTTGGTCGCGCTTGGCCGGATCGGGCTTCCACAGGGCGTGGAGCAAGGGCGTCCAAACCTGGCTTTTGTTGCTTTTGAACTCTTCACTGAGTTGTCCCTCGGTCAGAATGCTTTCGTACCGAAGACCTGCATAGGCGGACCAATTCGGGTTGATCTTGAACTCGTCTTGCGTGTAGGCCGCCCATCTCGCTGTTCGAGCCTTCAAATTACCGCTTTCGTCCCCTGCACCTGGGCTGGCCTCCTCAACTCGTCGGACACCTTCGTGTTCAAAACCACTGACCCACTGGTGACCGTTGTCCAAAACGCGGGTCCATTTGCCGTTCAGGCTGATGTTTCGGTCTGTAAAGCGCTGCTCGTCCAGTGCGTTGGATAAAAGAGCCGTCGTACTGCTCATCAGCGTGGTTTGCGTGATGTGCTGGTCGTACTTGGCTTGACCCAAACCGAAACGAAGTTCCAGCCGGTCATCGGCAGACAAGCGCTGAGCCCACTGGCCGTTCAAACGAAGGGCCGCATATCGGCTTTCGTTGTCGGTCAAGGCCGTGTCGGTGATGGCAGTTGACGAAAGCCTTCGGGCATCAATCCGACCATCAGCAGCGTATTCGGAGTAAATCAGAAAAGGCGTCAATGTCAGTGTTTTTCCCTTCTCACCTTTCCACTGCAAACGTGCATTGGCGTGAATTCCTTGCCGACGGCCCGAGGATTCAAATAAGCGCACTTGGTCTTCTCGGAAGTCAGAATCGATCTCAGTGACACTTTCGTCTGCACGCTGGGAGTCCATGGCAGACAGAGTGAAGGTGCCACTCAGGGGCTGGGTCTTGAGGTTGTGCACCCAGCTGAGCATGGTCGAGCCCTCGCCATGCTCCTGGCTGCGGGTGATTTTGAGGTCGTCGGGGTTGGCTTTTTGCCCTTCGCGCAAGACGATGTTGATGGTGCCTGCGATGGCACGCGCCCCGGTCTCTGCCGTGGGAGCACGCATGATTTCGATTTTTTCGACCTGTTCAGGCGTGAGTGAGTCGATGGAAAAACCTGGCGGCACACGCTCGCCGTCGAGCAAGATCTGGGTGTAACCGCCGCCCAGGCCCCGCATGCGGATGGCACCGCCTCGGCCGGGGGCACCTTGAACCGTGACACCGGGCAAGCGCTTGAGCACCTCACCCAAAGTTGAATCGCCTTGTTTTTCGATCTCTTCGCGGCCAATGACGATTTTGGAAGCCGAAGACTCGCGGCGCACCTCGGTGTCATTGTTGCGGTTGCTGCGGATCTCCACTTGACCCAGATCGGCCGGGGCGGGTGAAGTTGCACTGGGCGCTGCGCTGGCCGGGCTTTGAGCCCAGGCCGCAGCAGGCCATAAATTCAAGGCCAGCCCGGCCAACAGCAGACCATGGGTCAGGGGGTGGAGATGGAGGTGAAGGTGAGTTGAGCGCATACGAGCATTTTGACAGCGCCCGGTGACTGGCGTGTGAAGCACCCGTAAAAGCCGGGGTCAGCCCAAGGACCTGCCAGGGTCACTCGGGCGGGCCCAAAAGATTTACTCGTCCGCCTTGAACAAGGCCGCCACTTTGCGCTTGGGCTTGATGTTGGCCGAAATGGACGAACGCGGCGCTTTGGGCACTGCGTCCCAGCTTGGCGAAACGTCGGCAGACGGTGCCTCGTAGGGCTTGCTGAAGAAGGGGTCGCGGTTCACGGGTGCGGGGCGGAAGCCACCTCGGCGCTCGCGCGGCGCGTCCAAGGCGTCACGTGGGTCAAACTCGTCACGGCGACGACCTTCGGAGGCGCGGGCACGCGGGCGGTCTTCGGCACGGGTGCCCCACTTTTCGGGCACGGGCCCAGTGGGGGCCGTGTCCAGCTGCAGGGTTTCGACGTCCAGCTTTTTCTTGATTAGCTTTTCAATGTCGCCCACCAAGCGGTTGTCGGACGGGCTGACCAAGGTCACGGCCAAGCCCGAGGCCCCGGCGCGGCCTGTGCGGCCAATGCGGTGCACATAGTCTTCGGCATTGAAGGGCACATCGAAGTTGAACACGGCGGGCACGTCTTTGATGTCCAGACCACGCGCAGCTACGTCGGTGCAGACCAGCAAATCGACTTCGCCCTTTTTGAAGGCTTCCAGCGCTTTCAGGCGCTCGTCTTGGCTCTTGTCGCCGTGCAAGGCAGCGGTGCGCAAACCTTCACGCTCCAAAGAGCGGGCCAGACGGCCGCAGCCAAGTTTGCTGTTCACGAAGATGAAGGCCTGCTTGATGCCCCTGTCGTCCAAAACTTTGCGGATCACACGGCGCTTGTCATCGTCTTGGGCAGCATAAAAACGCTGCTCCACCGTAGAGGCCGTCTCGTTGGGACGCGCTACTTCGATGGTGATCGGGTTTTGCAGGTAGCTGCCGGCCAAGCGCTTGATCTCGGGCGAAAAGGTGGCCGAGAACAGCAGTGTGGTGCGCTGCTTGGGCAAATAGCTCAGGATGCGCTGCAAGTCGGGCAAAAAGCCGATGTCCAGCATGCGGTCGGCTTCGTCGAGCACCACATATTCCACCTGGTTGAGCACCGCATTTTTGGCTTCGATGTGGTCCAGCAAACGGCCGGGTGTGGCCACCAGCACCTCAACGCCTTGTTTCAGCTCTAGGGTTTGGGGCTTCATGTCCATGCCGCCAAAAACCACCGCGCTGCGCAGCTGGGTGTACTTGGCGTACATCTTGATTTGCTGAGCGACCTGGTCAGCCAACTCTCGGGTGGGCAACAACACCAAGGCACGCACCGGGTGACGGGCGGGAGAGGTGGAGGGGTTTTCGTGCTTAAGCAAGCGCTGCAGCAAAGGCAGAGAGAAAGCCGCCGTTTTACCTGTACCGGTTTGGGCTGCGCCCATCACGTCCTGGCCCGTCAACACCACCGGAATGGCTTGGGCCTGGATAGGGGTCATGGATTCGTAGCCCATTTCGGCCACGGCTCGTGCCAGCGTGGGCGCCAGCGATAAATTGGAAAAAGAGTCGGTCATTAACCCGCTATTGTCGCATTTTGAACTGCTATTGCCAAAAATGGCAGACGAGGCCCAGTACCCGAGCCCAAACTGGGTCGCGGCCTGCCCCGGTCGCGGCCGTCAAGCCAGGCGACTGCGCAGCGAGGGGAAAGCAGACTTTTTATGGGGCATTTTGACCGACGGAGTGCTCAGGGTAGCCGCTGAGCTGAGCATGTCGGAGACCAGCGCATCTGCGCGACTGTGTGCGCCCTGGCGGCTGGCCTCAAAGGCCAAACGGGTGGTTTGGGCCATTTGGGCGACAAAGTTTTGCGGGTAGTCCCGCACCTGAAAACCCCGCAGACTCATCACCTTCATAAAGGCGTTGGCCGCTTCTTCGACGGCACACTGGTATTCCTGGCTGGCTTCTGGAGACATGAGGACCTCGGTCATGGATGTTTGTTAGAACCCTTACATAACGCAGCCCAAGCCCTAAAGGAATACACAACCGGTATCAAAATGTGTGCGGCTTGACTGCCAGGCCCCGCAGCACCCCTTGGGCCGCCCGGTGACCGCTGGCCAAGCAGGCCGTCAACAGGTAACCGCCCGTGGGTGCTTCCCAGTCGAGCATTTCCCCTGCGCAAAAGACGCCTGGTCGGGCCGCCAGCATCAAATCAGGCCCCATGGCTTGCAACGCCACGCCCCCGGCGGTGCTGATCGCTTCGGCAACCGGCCGGGCACTTTTGAGGGGCACTGGCAGGGCCTTGATGAGCGCGGCCAGGGCATCCGGCCGGGCCAAAGTCTCCGGCGAGCACAACTCAAACAACAAACCCATCTTTACGCCGTCCAGCCCCAGTCGGCTCTTGAGGTGACTGCTCAGGCTGCGGCTGCCGCGTGGCCAGGCCACCTCTTTGAAGACCTGCTCAGGCGTTTTGTCGGGCAACAAGTCCAGCAGCAAACGGGCCTGCCCACACTCGGCCAGATCGTCGCGCAGCCAAGCCGATGCGGCATACACCAGACTGCCTTCCAGCCCGGTCTCGGTGATCACAAATTCACCCTTGCGCTCAAAACGTGGGGACTGCAAAGCGGCGCCTTGGGCGTCTGCGGCAGGCACGGTGAGCACCACCGATTTGAGCGGATGCCCGGAAAACTTAGTCCTAAAGTGCGCGGTCCAGCCTTGACCCTCTCGCCCCAACACATCAAAGCCGCAGTTGGCAGGCTTAAAAGGGGCGACCTCGACACCCTCTTGCTGCAAATGGACCTGCCAGGTACCGTCAGATCCCAGGTGCGGCCAACTGGCCCCGCCCAGCGCCAGCACGGTAGCCTCGGCTTTCACCTGCAGCGGCGGGGCGCCGTCCCGACGGCCAAACACCAGGTGATGGCCTTGCCAGCCCAGCCAACGGTGGCGCATATGAAACTGCACAGGCACACCACTGGCGGGGTGGCGCAAGCGCTGCAACCAGGCCCGCAGCAAGGGGGCGGCTTTCATCTCGGCCGGGAACACACGGCCCGATGTACCGACAAAAGTACTCACACCCAAGCTCTGCGCCCAATCGCGCACGCCTTGTGCATCCAGCCCGGACAGCCACTGGCTGACCTCAGCCTCGCGCGGACCAAAACGGGTGTTGAACTGGGCCGAGGGCTCGGCATGGGTCAGGTTCAAGCCGCCTTTGCCAGCCAACAAAAATTTACGCCCCACCGAGGGCATGGCGTCAAACAGGTGCACCGACACGCCCGCTTGTGACAACACCTCGGCCGCCATCAAGCCAGCAGGGCCACCGCCCACAATGGCCACCTTCACCGAAAGCTCTGGTGCATTTTGAAAATCGAAAGTCGGTGCTGAAAGGCTCATGTTGTAGAGATCTGGCAATAAGGGGGGATGCGCGAATGCACCGAGTTTCTGTCAAAATAGAACAACTTTAGCCGCATCTCAATGTACACAAGGAAAAGGCCATGGCCAGCGATCTGATCAAACACACCACCGACGCCACTTTCGAAGCCGACGTGCTCCAATCGAGCCAACCCGTGGTGGTGGACTTCTGGGCCGAATGGTGTGGCCCTTGCAAAATGATTGCCCCCATCCTGGACGAAGTGGCCAGCGCGTACGAAGGCAAACTGCAAATCGCCAAGATGAACGTCGACGACAACCGCGACATCCCCGCCAAGTTCGGCATTCGCGGCATCCCCACTCTCATGATCTTCAAGGGCGGCCAGCTCGCTGCCACCAAAGTGGGCGCCATGAGCAAGTCCCAATTGACCGCTTTCATCGACCAGCAATTGGCTTGATGCTTCGATGCCGTTCGGCTAGGCCGGGCGCGTCATTCACAAACCGGGCCTGCATTGCCCGGTTTTTGTTTTTGGGGCCACCCGAAAACCTGTCATAATTTCCTATAGGCAATCCGAACACGGGACAGCGCCAAGACTGCCGGAAGCAACTGCCCCCAACCCCGGGCGGCCTCCGGTCCAGAACATTTCCACCCGGTTATCCGAACAACGGTCCCCAGCCGACCGATTCGCCACAGGCCAAATCCCATGCATTTGAACGAACTCAAGGCACTCCATGTGTCCGAACTCCTGAAGCAAGCCGACACGCTCGAAATCGAGAACACCGGTCGCATGCGCAAACAGGAGCTGATGTTTGCCATCATCAAAAAACGCGCCAAAGCAGGCGAACAGGTCTTTGCCGACGGCGTGCTCGAAATCCTGCCCGACGGCTTTGGCTTCTTGCGCAGCCCCGATTCCAGCTACACGGCCAGCACCGACGACATCTACATCAGCCCCAGCCAGGTGCGGCGCTTTAACCTGCACACCGGCGACATGATCGAAGGCGAAGTGCGCATCCCCAAAGACGGCGAGCGCTACTTTGCCCTGACCAAGCTGGACAAGGTCAACGACGACCTGCCCGAGAACAACAAACACAAGGTCATGTTCGAGAACTTGACGCCGCTGTTCCCCAAAGAGCAGATGCGCCTGGAGCGTGACATCAAGGGCGAAGAAAACATCACCGCCCGCGTGATCGACATCATCGCCCCGCTCGGCCGCGGCCAGCGAGCCCTGATCGTGGCGCAGCCCAAGTCGGGCAAGACGGTGATGATGCAGCAGATCGCCCACGCCATCACCGCCAACTACCCCGATGTGCACCTAATGGTGTTGCTGGTCGACGAGCGCCCTGAAGAAGTGACCGAAATGCAGCGCAGTGTGCGCGGCGAAGTGATCTCCTCCACCTTCGACGAACCCGCTTCGCGCCACGTGCATGTGGCCGAAATGGTGATCGAACGCGCCAAGCGCCTGGTCGAGCTGAAAAAAGACGTGGTGATCTTGCTGGACTCGATCACCCGCCTGGCCCGTGCCTACAACAACGTGGTGCCCTCATCGGGCAAAGTGCTCTCGGGTGGTGTGGACGCCAACGCCCTGCAGCGCCCCAAGCGCTTCTTTGGCGCAGCCCGCAATGTGGAAGAAGGCGGCTCGCTCACCATCATCGCCACGGCCCTCGTCGACACCGGCAGCCGCATGGACGAGGTGATCTTTGAAGAATTCAAGGGCACAGGCAACTGCGAAATTCATCTGGAGCGCCGCCTTTACGAAAAGCGCGTGTTCCCGGCCATCAACTTGAACCGCAGCGGCACCCGCCGCGAAGAGTTGCTGCTGCAGCCCGAAGTGCTGCAAAAAACCCGCATCTTGCGTCAGTTCATGTACAACATGGACGAAATCGAGGCGATGGAGATGGTCTTGAAGAGCATGAAAGCCACCAAGAACAACTCCGAGTTCTTCGACATGATGCGACGCGGCGGCTGATACCCTATAATCGACAGGTTTTGCGGAAAGTGCTCTCAGATAGGCTGCAGAGTGGCTACCGTAGCGAAAATAAAAGGATTTCCCCATGAAAGACGGCATTCACCCCAACTACCGTGAAGTTTGCTTCCAAGACATGTCCAATGGTTTCAAGTTCGTGACCCGTTCATGCGCTAACACCAAAGAGATGATCAAGATGGAAGACGGCCGCGAGCTGCCTTGGTACAAGCTGGACACGACCAGCGAGTCGCACCCCTTCTACACTGGCACGCAAAAGTCGGTGGACAACATGGGTGGCCGCGTGGAGAAATTCCGCAACCGTTTCGGCAAGACCACCGTCATCGCCAAGTAATTCGCGAATTGGTGTCCCCAATAAGGGCAGCCCGGGCAACCGGCCTGCCCTTTTTGCATGGGCCTTGGCCCACCTGGCCCACCTGGCTCAATTGCCCCCAAGTTGGCCCGGCTTTCCTAGAATACGAAGTCCATCGCCCCTGCCTTTGCCGCAGCTTTGACCCCTGACCCGATTGCCCCTGTCCCCGTGAACCTGCCTACCCCCGCCATCGTTGCCCAAAGTGCCGTGCGCAGACTGCCGCGCCTGGCTTTGTTGCTGCTGTGTGTGGCCTATGTCTTGTCCGGCTTCTGGG
>JBIKHW010000426.1:0-2840 GCA_044361935.1 Limnohabitans sp.
GCGCATGTTCAGGGGGGTCAACAGGTTGTTTTGCACCAAGAACTTGCTGAACTCATGGGTCATCTGGTCCATTTGTTGCAACTCACCCAGGTAACGCTTGACGTTTTCAATGACCTGCGTGGGGTTACCTTGTTCGTCGAACATGGCCGCGCCCTCGGTGTCGCTGAGCAGTTCACTGGCTTCGTCCACACAAACAATGAAGCGATCGGCTTCGGGTGCCTTGGTCAGCGCAAAGGGGTAACGGCGGATGATGGCCGGAATGTATGAGGCCGACCACTCGCCTTGGGCGTTGACAAACAGGTTCTCACCGGCGTCCAGGCCCATCAGAACGACGGGACGGAATTCGTCGTTGGCCTGGTCTTCCAGGAACACCACCGGGTAGATGGACGCAGCCCGTGCAAATTCATGCAGGGTGATGTAGGCGACATGGAACTTCGAGGCGAAGCCAAAATCATTGCTCATGCGGACTTTTTTACCGGCATGGCGCTCTTTATTCACGGGTACAACTTGCTCAAACATGATTGAGTCCTTTTAAAAATATCCAATTGGAATCACTGGCCTGAGCAGCGTGGTATGCACACCGATCAGCCCCCCAATTCACCCCGACCGACAACTTGGGGTGAATAATCAAAGCCTGTACACCTTCCAATTTCTTGATGCGCATTTCGCGGAGTTTTCAAGCGATTGGTCATGAAACAAGCCCCAGCAAGCCCCCATGGCCAGCTGCCTGTTGGTGATAGTACGAAGTGGTGTGAACAGCGTCTACCGCACGATTTCGACAAAAAAACTGCCAAATCCGACATTTTTGACGTTTTGAATCATAAATTATTCCAAACCATTCAGCAAAAAAGTTAGCAAAATGAAAAATTTGATTCTTAATTTAATATTTACGAGTTTTGCGTTGTTTGGCGGCATCAACATCAGTGGTGCAGCAACCCTGGACATAGGCACCTCACAGATCAAGCCGATGGACAGCGTTCAGTTCCTGGAAGACGCGTCCGGGCAGCTTCAATATGCCGACCTTGACCGGGCAGATATCGCCTCGCGATTTCAGCCTTGGCCGGACCAACAGGGCGACATCAATTTCGGATATTCCAACTCGGCTTATTGGCTGAAAATCAAACTCAAACGCACCGACCAAGCGCCTGAGCGGTGGCTGCTGGAAATTCCTTTTTTACTGCTGGATGAAATCGACTTTTATGCGCCGGGCCAAGCGGTGCTGCATCTGGGCACCACAAGGCCTGCGAGCAATGCGCCCTACTTTCACCGCTTTCATTTGATGCCGCTGGACCTCAGCACCGAAGAGCAGACCTTTGTATTGCGCGTGAAGACCAGTCACAGCACCACCATTCCCTTGCAGGTCTGGCAACCCGATGCGTTTGGCAACCAGAGCCAAAAGCAGTTCATTTTGCAGGCGCTTTATTTCGGTGGGCTCTTCGCGCTGCTGATCTACAACCTTTTTTTGGCCGTCTCGCTCAGGGATTCCCGATTTTTGTTTTATTCGCTTTTTGTCAGCCACATCGGCTTGGGCATGCTCGCGGGCAACGGTCTGGGCCATCTGTTTGTTTGGAGAGAATGGCAAGCGTTCGAGCCGATTGCCCAAAGCTTCTTTTTGAGCCTGGCCACCGGCTTTGGTCTCTTGTTCAGCAACCGTTTTTTGCAGATGCAGCGCGAGACATCGAAGATGGCCTATTTCAACGAATGGGCCGCCGCTGTTTTCTTTGCCATTGCGGCCTGGCTTTTGGCTTCCCTGTGGCTGGATCTGGACCGGCAATCCGTGGTGGTGATCTTTTCGCTGGTGTGCATCCCGGCAGGCCTGACGGTGCTGAGCATGGCCTTGCGCGCCTGGCGCCAAGGTTACAAAGCCGCCCGTTTTTTCTTGCTGGCCTGGGGCATTTTATGGATCGGGGCCTTTGTGGCTGTGCTACGGGGCTTTGGCTGGCTGCCCACCAACGGCTACACAGCCTACAGCCTGCAAATTTCTTCGGCCGCCGAAATGCTGCTGCTGGCGCTGTCATTGGCCGACCTGATACACACAGAACGGCAGGAACGTGAAAACGCACAAGCCATGGCCTTGTCCAGCCACCAGCGCATGCTGGAGAGCTTGCGCCTGTCCGAAGAACGGCTGGAAATGGCGGTGCAGCAACGCACCCTCGAGCTGGAACAGTCGCTGAACAATGAAAAACAGACGCTGACGCAATATGTGCGTTTTGGTGCCCTGATCTCGCATGAGTTCCGCAATCCCTTGGGCATTGTGGAGAGCCAGATCAGTCTCATGCGCAGAGAAGCCGACTTGGGAACGCTCAACATGAGCAAGCGGCTGGACGTGATCGCCAGCGCTACGCAAAGGCTGCTGTCCATGTTTGAAAAATGGCTGCGCAGCGACCGGTTGAACAAGTCCTTGCAGGACTTCCAGATGCATCCCATTCCA
This sequence comes from Limnohabitans sp., assembly GCA_044361935.1. Taxonomy (GTDB): domain Bacteria; phylum Pseudomonadota; class Gammaproteobacteria; order Burkholderiales; family Burkholderiaceae_C; genus Limnohabitans_A. The sequence goes on from JBIKHW010000426.1 coordinate 2,432, forward strand.
CTGGCAGCCTGGTTGCGGGAATTGATCGATTCGCAGATGTCCTACCATGCCAACCATCGGCTGACATTGCACATGGCCACGGACCCAGGCGAAATTTGTGGCGACGACAACTTGCTGGAGATTGCCCTGATCAACCTGATCGATAACGCCTGCAACTATTCAGCGTCAGGCTCGGAGATCCACATCGACGTGCGCACCCAAGGCTCGATGATCGGGATTGCCGTCACGGACCACGGCTGCGGCATTGAGACTGAACACCAGACATCGATCTTTGAAGACTATTTCCGCATTGCCCCCGAAGGCCGAGTTCGGGGCATGGGTCTGGGCCTGGCTTTTGTGCGGCGCATCGTCGATATGCATCAGGGGCAGCTTGAATTGGTGAGTAACATCGGGGTAGGCAGCTGCTTTT
>JBIKHW010000428.1:0-2838 GCA_044361935.1 Limnohabitans sp.
CCCATAACAAGCCGTTGGTTCGCACGCTCGTTTTGAGTGCCTTTGAATTTCATGGAAAGAGGCGGTCAATGCCCCTCTGGCGTCGCCAGATTGATCACGCGCTGGGCGGGTGTGCCTTGCTCCAGTGCGGTGCGGGGTGACTGGCCGTTCATTGCCGGGTGTGGGCTTTCCTGGAAAGCCAGCAATTGCCAGCCGTCGGTCGAACCCAAGGCTGCGGCCATGGGCGCGAGAGCCGGAAAGATGAACGGCTCGAACTGTCAGCGGGGCAGCTAGTAGCCCCGGCGCAGGTGTGAAACGCCAATGCAGCGGCCGCTTTTGATCCAGGCGTTCATGGTCACGCGGGTGATGCCCGATAGGGTAGCCGCTTCGTCGGTGGTGATCATGTCAGCCGCCTGAATCCGTTGCAGCAGGTACTGCGCGCCAAAGCGCAACAGCGCGTTGGTTTGTGCCTCTGAGGCGTAAGGGTCTTGGCCGCTGGCTTTGTCACGGGGCACTTCCGTGACGGCCGAATGGGGGAAGGTGAGCGTGTTCACGATGTTCTTCCTGGTGCACCCGCGTGACCAACGAAGCGGGGCCAGCACCCAAGATGCTGGCCCGGTGATTTTGGGTTGATTTGTTAATCTCGTAAAGTTGGTTTGTCGCGTAAGCCTATGGTGCTGCCGTCATACCGCGTTACACCATTTGGATCACCAATTTTTTGCCGCAAGCCTGCGCGTATTTGCGCAGTGTGGCGAACGAGGGCGAATGTTTTTCGCTGCGCAAAGACGCCTCCAAGCGCGACACCGCAGAAACCGTGGTGCCCATGCGAGTGGCTACTTCGGCTTGGGTCAGGCCTGCGGCTTGACGTGCTTGTAGCATGGCATGCAGTGCGGTGTATTCCTCTTCCAGTTCGTCAAACGCCTTTTGCACGCCGGGCTTGGCCAGCAGAGCTTTGCGAAATGCCGCGTCGTGCGGCACGGGTTTGTAGCCAGTTTCAGCCATGTTGCACATCCTTCAGTCGTTTACGGGCCAGCCTAAGCTCAGCGTCCGGGGTCTCTTGTGTCTTTTTCACGAACGAGTGCAGAACCACGATGGATCTGCCCACCTGCGTGCAATAAAACACCCGCCCAATACCTTCTGGCCCCTTGGGGCGCAATTCAAACAGACCGTTGCCCATCGCTTTGGAGTGGGGCATGCGAAGGTCCGCACCGTGAACGGCCATTGCATCTGTGAGACGCACATAGTCTGCAACGACGCCAGCGGGCATGGACATCACCTCGCGTCGGACTTTGTCATTGAAGTAGGTGATGGACCAGTTCATGGGGAAATGATGTTAGCACATTTGCTAATAAATGAGCATCGCTTTGTTGCTCAAAACCCCGACCCCGGCTCACTCAAAAAAGCTAGCTCCTCGGCGTGGACTCGCGGCCCAAGATGGCACAGATTTGGAATAGAAGGGTGGGGGTAGCGGCCAAAGCGCTCGATGATGGCTTGGTGGCGCTGCTCGAAGCGCAGGGTGTCTTCAAGGCCCGGCTGCGCAAACAGGAGGGCGGCTTGGGTGTGCACCATGTCGGACTCACTGTGCATGTAGGGCATGTAGGCAAAGCTTCGCTGCGCCAAGGGCAGGCTGCGGTCCTGCCCCCTGGCCACCAGCTCTTGGGCCAGCGCCAAGGCCAGCGCGTCTTGCGCAAAGGCTTGCGGGGTGTCGCGGTAGACGTTGCGCGAGAACTGGTCGAGCACCAAGACCTCGGCCAAACGCCCCTCGGGCGTGGTGCGCCAGGCAAACAACTCACACCGCGCCGCCGCCGCCAGCGTGGCCCCGAAGCGGGTGCGGATGGCTTCGTCCAAGGCGGGGTCTTTGGCGAAGTGGTGCTTGGGGGTTAGTTCGGTGAACCAGAAGTTGAGGATGAAGTGGGGTTGCATGACAGCTGGGTTCATGCTGCTTTGAGAACCATGTCGATGTGCATGGAGGAGTAAGGGCAGAGCACACCGCCAGATTCGGTGCGCTCCAGCAGGCCCAGGTCGGCCAGCACCACGACGTCTTCGTGCACGCGCTTGACATCCCGCTCCACCAGCCTGGCCAGCTCTCGCACCGACAGCTCGCCTTTGCTTTGTGCGCTACGCACCATCGCCCAGCGCTTTTCGGTCAACTGACCAAAGAAATGGCCGGGGCTTTCAAAGTTGAGCACCTCGCCTTGGTAAGTACTTTGCTGTGCCGCTTGGGCAGCGGCACGCAAACCGGCTTGCCAGTCGGGTTGCAAAGTGATGGTCAAAAAACGTTCGGTCATGTTGTTCTCCTGACCGCTACAGCGGTGATGAAGTCTTCCACCAGTTGATCCACGCCTGCGAATCTGTAAGGCATCTCTTGCCCGTCCAAGTGGCAGTGGTCGCCTTTGCCCCGCTCGTTGTCAAAGCCAACGATGCGAACGCCATCCTTGGCATAGACCGCACGGTATTTAAAACCGTGCTCGGTGGGCTGAACCGGGGTGGGCACCCGCCAGACCACCAGTTCAATCACGCCACCATCGGGCGTGATGTTCTTGAATCGGGTGATCAGTTCAGCGGGCATGTTGGCCATTTTGACAACATGGCCCACATGTTGTCAAGAATGACAACACTTGCCAGTCAGGCTCAAAACCCCGACCCCGGCTCACTCAAAAACGCCAGCTCCTCGGGCGTGGACGCGCTGTGGCTGTAGCTCGTAAGTAAGCAAAAAGCCAAGCTGACATAGAATGTGCAGAATTCTGCAATGTCATAGGAGCCAGTCATGGGTTTTTCTGCCAGCGATGTCGTGCCATTCACGCAAGCACGCTCCCATCTGTCCGAACTGGCCGACCAGGCCAAGGCTGGCGCAGAAAA
>JBIKHW010000427.1:0-2838 GCA_044361935.1 Limnohabitans sp.
TCAATGAGCAGGGCGCGGGCTTGGGCGGTTGGCCCCTGCCCTGCTTTGAAGTAACTGGCCCCAATGAGGGGCTTGAGTTTGGGCAAGAGGTTGTGGCCGTCGATCATCAAGCGGCAGGGCCGGGCGTTCAGCAGGCAATCTGCCAGGTGCTGTGTGGGTGTGACGGGTGGTGGAATGTCTTTGGGGTCGGGGTGGTGTTCGGCATAGATGGCCATGGCCTGGCGGTCAATGAGCGCATAGGCTTGTTGGCACAGGGGCAGGCCCCAGGCTTCGGCCAGCATGGTGCGTTCGAGCGCTTTTTTGTGGTTTTGCAGGGCGTCGATGTCGTGCAGCGTGAGCAGGGTCTGCGCCAATGCGCGCAGTTGGGGAGCTTGCGGCTGCAGGCTGGTTTGGTTCAGGCGGGCTTGGGTGGTGTCGATGTGGGTGGCCAGCGCCCGGATTTCGTCACCCAGCTGGGGCAAGGGGCGCAGGGATTCTTGCTGGGCGGTTTGAAGCGCGGCCAGCAGGCTGCGGGCCTGGGCCAGCTCTTCGGTCACTTGGGCGCGGGTGCCGTAACGCTGGTCCTGTTGAGCTTGGCGCACCAACACTTGCTGCGCGCGTTCTAGCGCTTTTTGGCCGGCGGGCAAGCTTTGGGCCAGGCTTTCGCTGGGGGCCAGCCAAGGGGCCAGGCGGTGCTGCAGTCCGTCTGCGATGCCTTGCGCGATGCTGGTGCGCCATTGGCTTTGCAGGGCACCCAGCTCACTGCCCAGGGCGTTGGCCCGGCTGGTTTGGCCCGCCAGGTCGGTGGCCAGTTTGGTGTTCAGGGTTTGCAGCTTGTCGCGTTCTGCAGCAAGGGCGTTGCGCTCCTTTTGGAGTTGGCGGTAGGGCGTGCTGACCAAGATGTCGCGCTCTTGCTGCTCTTTGCTGAGGGTGGGCGCGGTGATTTTGGCTGTGGTGGCTGCTGGGCGAGGTGTGGGCGCTTGATAAGGCGCGTCTTGCAGCACTGGGCGCAGGGTGTCGAGCAGCGGTTTAAAGCGCTCTTTGAAGCTGTCTTGATCATGAAGCTTGGCTTTGGCAGCGTCTTTGATGGGCTTGGCCAGTTCTTCGTGGGCCATTTTGCGCACGCTGTCTCGGCCATCGAGCAGCATGGCTGTGAGGATGGGTAAACGTCCAAAGTGGTCCAACAAGGCGGGCAGGCCTTGCTTGAGGGCTTTGTCGCTGAGCACGTCGATCAGCGATTCAGACAAGGTGGCGGTGCGCAAGATGTCCAGGATGGGCGGCGGCGGCGTTTTGAGTTGCAGCTTGGCCTGCACGCGTTGGCGGAGCATTTCGACATTGGGTTTGTCTTGCTTGAGGCCCTTGAGCAAGTCCTGTATTTTGCGGGCACCCGTGATCAGGAGTGCATCGGGCATGGCGTCGATGGCGGCTTTGCAAAAGGCCAGCATGTCTTCGTCTAGCGGGTAGTCGTCAAGGGTCATGGATTTTCGGGGTGAATGGATCTGCAATTGTCGGTTGATGCTGATCATGCCGTGCTGAAGGCGCTGGCTGAGAGCCTGCGGGGCTGTTCATTTACACAGTAAGCAACCGATATGCTTTGCGGCACGGGTCAATTGAACAGCCCCGCAGAATCCGCCTTGAGCCCCGATCCCGACAACATCACGGCCTTGACCAACCCAAGGAGCCTGTGATGACCCAACCGACGATTGTTTATTCTCCGCTGCTAACGGTTTGCCTGCAGCGGGCGGTGCACTGGACGTGCTGGAAAAACGCTTTGGTCAACACCCCTGGCTGAATGCCAAGATTGAACAATTGCGCGATCTGGCCGATCAAGACACCGAGATGATCGCCTAGGATTTGCGCTTCTCCATGATGCGCATATCTGGGCGCTTGGTCTCCAAAGAAGAGATGGCCTACAAGCTAGTCACTTGGGTGGATTGCACCCGCCTTGGCCGCTGTTAGCAAAGCTTGCAGGACAAGCTCGGCGGCGATCTCAACGCGCTGTGGTCACGCGATAGGCCCCTGCTGCCAAGGCCAGTAAACCCAATGCCATGCCAATGTGCAACAAATCACCCGGCATCAAAGGCGGAAGGCTCAACTTGACAGCGAAGGCCATGAGCGCCAGCAGCAGCAGCCCTGCGCCCAAAGCCGCAGTCTTTTCCTGGCGCTTGAGGGACATCACCAAGATACCCAAGGCAGACAACAGCGCGCACACGGCTGTCCAAACTTTGAGTTGAGCCACCATCACCAACAAGACGCACAGGATGCCTGTGACGATGGCAAAAATCCATGCAAATCGCCGCTGTGTCGCCACTGCGCTGTCTGGCTGGATGACAGCCACGGCCAGCAACGGCAAACCCACCCCAGCGCCCAACATCGAGAAAAACTGATGCCATGTTGGTAAAGGCATCCACCCCGAAAAGCGCAGAGCACCCAGCGTGGCCGCCATGGCCAAAAGCAGGCAGCTCAAGCGCCAAGCTGGTCGAGCGCCGCCCGCGCGAATGGCCAAGCCCAAGGCTACAAGAGCCAACAAGGCGTCAAAAAGTGCTTGCAAGTTCATGCCGCCCCCGCAGCATGTGGTTCGGCAGTAGGCGTTCCATCCCTTTGCAACAAGTACAAAAGCGTCATCGACACAACCAGAACACCCAGCGCCACAACGCGCACAACCAGTGGCAACGGGTAGAACCACACACCTGCGGCCAGTGGACCCAACGTCACAAGGCAGCGACCAGCTTCGAGCTTGACGGCGTCAGCACGCCCTTCAAAGATGCGGCTGAGGCCAGCAGTATTCAACACAATCATGAATGTGAAGGCCAAGCGGGCGGGCCAGCTCAAATCCGGGGCCACCCGCAGCAGCTCGAT
>JBIKHW010000429.1:0-2824 GCA_044361935.1 Limnohabitans sp.
AAATGGGGCTTCGTTGACGTCGGTCACGTCGATGGTCACGGCCTTGCTGTCGCTCAGAACACCATCGCTGGCGATCACATCGATGTTGTAACTGGATTGGGCTTCGAAGTTGGCAGGCGCTTTGAGGGTGACGGCTCCACTGATGGCATCGATCTCAAAAGATGCGGCATCTGTACCGCCCAGGCTGTAGCGCAGTGTGCTGCTGGCATCCACATCGGTGGCTTGGGCGGTGTAGACCACGGTGTTGACCGTGGCGTTTTCTGCAACGCTGCCGGTCTTGCCGGATGTGATCACCGGCGCTTCGTTGACGTTGGTCACCGCGATGGTGAAGTTTTGCGTGACCGAGCCGCCGTCGGTGCTGGTGGCTTTGACGGCGATGGTGTGGCTGGTGGCGGTTTCGTAGTCGAGGCTCTTGCCTGCGGCAAGCTTGACCTGATTGCCGTCCAGCACAAAAAGGCCATTGGGGTTACCCACCAGGCTGAGGGTGACAGTGGTGCCCGGATCGGCATCCGTGCCCTGCAGCTGCAAATTGGCCACAGCGGTGCCGCTGGCTGCACTTTCCGAGATGGTGTTGACGCCATCGTTGCTGTCCACCAGCAACACGGGGCTGCCCACCACGGCTGAGCCGGTGATGGTGACGGTCAGGGTCGATTGGGTCGTGGCTGTGCCGTCGGTCACGCCAAACAAAAACACATCGCGCACAGAGGATTTAGGCGCCAGTGCGTTGACCCTGGCCTGGTCCAGTTGGTAGGTGTAAACGCCGCTGACCAGACTCAAGGTTCCGTATTGGCCCACCCAAGGGCCTGCGCTGGCAAAGTCCGATTGGCCTTTGACTTGGTTCACAGTGAGTGCATCACCGTCGGCGTCGGTAGCGCCAGCCAAAAGATTCACCGTGGCAGCACTGACGGTGCCAGCGCTTTCCAGCGCCAGCTGGAACGCAGCCACTTTGGGTGCGTCGTTTCGCGCGTCCAAGGTGAGCATCAAGGTGCCCAGGTCGGTGCTGTTGCCGCTGCCAACCTGGTAGGTGAAGGTGTCGGTCACCAAGCTGTTGGCCAGGCCGCTGTTGGTCACGGTGTAGGTGTAGCTGCCATCGGCCTTGACAACGAGTGTGCCGTAGACACCGCTCAAGCTCAGCTCTGTGCTCAGGGGTGTCAAACTGTCAGCGGTGGTGGTTGTGCCCTTGAGAGCGGCAAGAATCTGTTTGGCCGCATTGCCCGACAAGTCGTTGCTCACCAGGTTGCCGCTCAAGGCAGTCCAGGCGGCTGCACCGGCTTTGTTGATCAGGCCGAAATCGTCCACCGCCACCATGAGGCTTTGAGTAGGTGGCGCAACCACCAGCGTCTCCACACTGGATTTGGCTGCATTGACTTGGTCTAGCAAGGCTTCGCCGCTGAAGTTGCTGGTGTTGATGGTGATGTCGCCACCCGAGGATGCCGATGCGGCCACGGCGGGCAGCAGGCTTTCTTGCACCACAAGTTGGCTGGCAACGGCTTGTGTCATGACCGACAGCGCGTCGTTCAGGGACAGTCCATTGGCTGCGGCACTGATGGCGGTGCTCACCGAGCTGGTCATGCTGGTGTTGACCGATGCCATGGCTGTGGCAGCTGCCGTGAGGGTGGCGCTGTCGATGGTCACGCCTGCCCCCGATGCCGCGGCCTGCAAGGTCGCACTGAGCGCATCGGGTTTGTCCAGATCGAGGCCGCCTGAAGAGCTGGCTTTCTCAACCAAGGATTCGGCCACCGAGGCGACCATGTCAGAGAGGGAAAAATTGGCGTCCAACGACTGAACGGCGGTGGACGCCATGCTGATCAGGTTGGCAATTTTGAGCGACGCGGTCTGGACTTTGAGGGCCGCCTCGATTTGTGCGGGAGTGGCGTTGCCCGAGACCAAGGTCGCCAGCGGATCGTATGTGGCCAAATCGATGCTGGGGTCTATGCCCAGCGCTGCTTTTAGGGCAGCCAGCTTGACGGCGTCACCACCTGTGGCCACCACCAAGGTGGTCAAGGGTGTGATGACGGACGCGCCCTCGGGGGCAGACAAGATGCCGGTAAAGGTTTTGCCCGTCGAGATGTCGGTCGTGGGGTCAGAAGACTCGTTGGTCAACAAGGCACGCAGCTCAGGGGTCAGACCGGCCAAACGGAGGGTGCCCGGGCCATTGGTCAGGTTTTTGAACAAGCCACTGGCGTCTGTGAAGACGTAATGCTCCCCGGGATTCCATTGCTGGTCTTCATTGCGATCGCGCCAGACCAATGCGTTGGCCAGGTAGCCGTCAATCGCGGCACCGTCTGATGCGAGCGGCTCTGGCTCGGGGTTGGGCGGCTCGGGTTGCGTCGGGTTGGGCGGGGTCGTCAAGGTGTTGCCGCGACCTGAGGAACCCATGCTGCCCAGAAATACAGCACCGCCCAGGACCATCAGTAATCGGAAGGCTTGAGAGTCAACGGCGGGAGACCATGCTTGGGCTGTTTTGCCAGAAGCCGTGTCCAAAGCACCCGATGTGACAGTGGGCGCGAGGGGATTGAGGGAGTTGGCTGGCAAATCTGCGGCGGCAGTTGACGAGGCTGCGGCCAAGGTGGTTTCTGAACCGGGCTGAGGGTTCTCATCAGCAGATGCGCTGGGCTCGGCGCTGTCATCTGCAGATTCAATAGGGTCTTCATCAAGGTCATTGAGCGGCGCTTTAAGCGATGGCTTGACTCTCCGCAGAGAAGCCAAGCCCTCCGCTGGAACCTGTTGCTCAAGAGGCGTTGATGTCGCACGAAAAACAGCTTTGGTGATCGCCCCAAAGAATGCATGCTCTTTGATGCTCTTAGGGTTATCAAGTTTCGAC
>JBIKHW010000430.1:0-2823 GCA_044361935.1 Limnohabitans sp.
ATTGTTACGCCCACCCATCCCTGAGTTCACGGTGCTCGGCGGCATGATGGTGGACCGCACCGACATCAACCATTTGCTGGCCATGACGAAGTCATGGGCCTCGCTCAAGCATTCGCTGCGTATTGTGTTGCGCCATTTGAGAGACCGTTTACACCATGCGCGAGGTACCCGACTGGTCATGGGCAATGCATTGGTGGGCAGTTTGCTGCATTCTTTGTCCCAACACAAAAACGTGACCCTGGCGTTGCAAACCTCGGTGGATGCGTTGGAGCGCGGCGTCGGAGGTCGCGTGATGGCCTTGCGGTTGGGCAGCGCCAACGGCAATGCCCGTGTGCTGGCCCAAAAAGGCGTGGTGTTGGCCAGTGGTGGCTTTAACCGCGACCCGGTTTTGCGCGTCCAGAAGTTACCCGGTATTCCCGCCGATTGGTGCCCTGGGGCCCCAGGGCACACTGGTGAGGCCTTGGCATTGGCCCGCAGTTTGGGCGCTGTGGAGGGGCAGGGCGCACAAAGCCCTGCGTTCTGGGCGCCAGTGTCTTTGCGCAAACGCGCTGATGGTAGTACAGCTGTGTTCCCACATTTCGTGATGGACCGCGCCAAGCCCGGCATGATCACTGTCAACCAAGCGGGTGAGCGCTTTGTCAACGAGAGCACGTCTTATCACCTGTTTGCTCTGGGCATGCAGGCGGGCCAGCAAGCCGTTCCCGCTTACATGGTGGCCGATGCCAAAGCCTTGCGCCAATACGGCATGGGCATGGTGCGCCCCGGTGGCAAGGGGCTGGCCCCGTTCTTGGCCGACGGCTACTTGACCGAAGCCGCCAGCCTGCAAGAACTGGCGAAAAAGCTGGGCATCTCGGATTCGGGTCTGGCCAAAGCGGTGGCAGACAACAACGCCTTTGCCCAAAGCGGTGTGGACAGCCAATTCCAGCGCGGTGTGACGGCCTATCAACAAAACATTGGCGACGCCTTAGCCGGTGGCCGTAACCCCAATCTGGGTGCGATCAGCGAGGGGCCTTATTACGCCGTCAAGCTCTACCCAGGTGACATTGGTGCGGCGCAAGGCTTGCAGACCAATGAACACGCCCAAGTGCTGAATGCAGACGGTCATGTCATCGCTGGTTTGTTCGCTGTTGGCAACGACATGAATTCCATCATGGGTGGTGTCTACCCAGCACCCGGCATCACGATTGGCCCGGCATTGGTCTTTGCATGCTTGGCAGTGAAAAATGCATTGGCAGACGCCTCATGATCAGGCGCTCGAAATGTCCTGTTCATGGCGCGAATCGTCGTGTCCCAGTGGCATGGGCATTGTCAAAATTTGACGCATTTAAAGCAAATGAACTGAGGCCACTGAACAAATCAGCGTTTACCCTTGAAGCGTTCGATTATCGGACAGCTTCGTATGTTTATCGAACTTTTTGGGGTCTGTATGGATCGCAAGAAGAACAGGCCCTTTTAAAGTGCATTGGCATAGGAGTGCTGCACAAGTGTGAAACCCATGAGTCCGGGTGATTGGACTTGAGTCTTTTTTTATGAAACTTGATGGAGACAATATGACCCTGAAAAAACGACAATTTCTGAGCGCTGCCTTGTTGGCCGTCACTGCGGCCACCGTGGGTGGTCAAGCCATGGCCCAAGCCTATCCTGCCCGTGATGTGACGGCGGTGATCCAGTGGGGTGCCGGAGGGGGTACCGACGTGGCCATGCGCGGCTATGCGCCCTATGCCGAAGAGGCACTGGGCCGAAAAATCGTATTGCAAAACAGACCCGGCGCTGCGGGTGTGATTGGCGCTAACTTTGTGTTGCAACAGCCTGCTGATGGCTACACCCTTTTGATGGGTGCCGAGCCACAAGCACTCTACCGTGTGATGGGCGTGGCTGATTTTGATTACGACAAATTTACCCCGATCAACATCGCTGCTGTGGCCAACAGCATTTTGTTGGTGGCACGTCCCAATGCGCCATGGAACAACATGCAGGATTTGCTCAGCCATGTGCAGTCCAACCCGAACAAGGTCAAACAATACTTGGCAGGACAAGGCACAGTCCCTTTCACGATGAATGCCATGATCAGCACGATGACCAAATTTGACACCATCAAAGTGCCTTTTGACGGTGACGGCCCAGCGATTGCTGCCCTTCAAGGTGGCCACGTCGATATCGGCTTCATCGCCTCCGGCGCGGCCATTGAGCACATCAAGGCTGGTCGTCTGAAGGCGCTGGGCGTGGTGGACTCCAAGCCATTCCAGGGTATTGCACCTGTGACCGATGCGCCTTCTCTCAGGGGCATCAGCAAGTTCTTGCCTTGGGGCTCTTGGTACGGCGTCTTTGTGCGCAAAGAAACGCCTGAAGATGTCAAGGCCAAATTGGTTGCCGCATTCAAGAAGGCCGGTGACAACCCCAAGTACCGTGAAATGATGACCAGCCGAGGCACCACCATGCTGAATCTGAGCGGCGCTGAGGCTGAGCAGTTCATCAAGCGATTCCAGTCCACCACCGCTTGGTTGTACCAAAGTGCAGGTGCTGCCAAAGTCGATCCAGCGACCCTGGGCATTCCAAAGCCTTGATGCTATCTAGGCACATTGGGCCCCAATGGTTTGGGCCTGATGTGCCAATTTCGCCAAACCCGTAAAGGGTGCAGTTTGTTTCAGGAATTTTTTTCATGCACACCAACCGTCCACGTTTGCCGGGTGAATTGACTTTCATGGCATTGATGGTGGCATTCAGTGCTTTCATGCTCTGGACGTCTTTCCACATTTCCAAATTCGATTCCATCTCTTCCCCGGGCGTTTTCCCGATGCTTTGTGCCGCTTTGATGTTGGTGAC
>JBIKHW010000458.1:0-2820 GCA_044361935.1 Limnohabitans sp.
GTGGTGCCTAGTCAAGGTGCTCACGGGCAAGAAGAACCCCGATCACCTCGCGCACGTCGAGCCGATCGAGGCCAAGGATATCGACCGTCGCTGAGCCGGCTTACTTCTTCGCCGGGGCGAGTTCCTGCCGCGTGGCGATGGGCACGTAACCGATTTCGAGCCCCTTCGGCGGCGTGAGGACCTGCGCGGGATCGAGCGCGGCGAGCTTACCAACGGTGGGAGGAGCGAGACACTCGCGATCCTTGGTCCAGGTGCGGTGCAGCTTCTCGACACGGGCTTGCACTAGCTCGCGCTCGGCCTCAGTGAGGTCGGCGTTGAGCATGGCGGGCTGGTCGGCGAAGCGATACCAATAATAGGTCACCACGCTGCCATCGCCGAGCTTCGCTTTGAAGGGACCAGCTTTCGGACCGGGATTCTTCCAGCAGCTTTCGGCATCATCGGGAGTCGTGCGTGGCTCTTGGGGCTTCTCTGGAGGTGTGAAAAAGCGGTGCTGCGTGAGGCCGAGAACGGCGGGCACTTCTTTGGGCTGAATGACGGCCCACTGAGGCTTATTGCGGGCGTTGGTGCCGAGTTGGTAGTATTCGGGCAGCGTGACAAGGCCGTCGCTGGTGCGCGTGAGTTGCTCATTCCACTTGTAGCCGAAGGTGATCGGATTTGGCGTGAACGAAGTAGCGAAGGAACTCCACGCGAGCGGCACTTTTTCTTCACGCTTTGTGCCGGGTGGATAGATGCTCCAGTTTGATCCGCCGCCTTCGCGGAACTTGTGCACGGCAGAGGCCTCGGCTTTGATCGCGCCATCGGCAGGAGCGCCGCCATCGAACCATTTTTGCACCTCATCCCACAGCGCTGCCTTCTTGTAGGCCGTGAGTCGATGAAGCACGGTGGAGGTGCCATCGGGGCCGACGGGGAAGCGTGTGGGGGCGACGCGGGCATGTTGGCCATTCAAAACGGCGGGCACGTGCTGCGTCTCCATCTGGATGGCTTTGTTCGGTCTGGCAGGACGCGAATCGAGCAGCAACCCGGACCATTCAGGATGATCCACCGTGGCCTGCGTCCAGAAGAACGGCGTGAAGAAAGTCGCGGGGCCTTTGAAGTTCGCGGTGTTGAGAAACAGCGTCCAGCAGAGGTTCCCGGTGGGCACGTTCTTGCCTGCAGTGGTCGCTTTCGGATTCGTCAGCGGCAGTGGCAGATAGCCATAGCCAAAGAGTTCGCCTTTGGTGCCTTGCTTCAGATTGAGTCCATCGAGCGGGAACAGCAGCCACGGGCTGAGTTGCGCGACGCCATACTGCCCACGCGGTTTTTCCCAAGTGCCCGCGCCATAGCCGGGGCCATTCGCGATGAAGGAGAAGTTCGGCCCCACGCCGCCCATAATGAACTTCGGCGTCGTGGTAGGGAAATGAGTATCACGCCACCAACCGAGTCCGCCCTCGATGTCGGTGTAGCATTTCTCTTTCGGCTTCTGAGCTTCATCCCACTGCGGATGCATCCAGGTGCCGCAGAGGCCAGTTTGGAACTTGTGTCCCGGATACGTGCCCACCAACGGCCAAGCCGCCGCATAGAGCGAGAAACCTCCATCGAACTCCTCCGGCACTTTCTCCGCAGGACCAAAGAGATAGCCCGCCATCTCGCCTTCTTGAACTTCGGTGGACAAAAGCAGTGAAGGAAGGGCGAGTGTGGCGACGAGGGCGGAGAAAGATTTCATGTATCCATGTTTGGCACAGAAAGCGCGGTTGTCTTGGCCCCGATGGCTGCCGAACCCGCCAAAAACCGCACAATGATACACTGATGGGCAGCGGCCATGTGCCATGGCATCACCGCGCTGATCGGCCGCCTTCCCACTTCATGAAACTTTTTTGGCAAATGGCAGACTGACTGGCGACGACTAGGTTGTCAGCCACCATGTCTCAGCCATCCGATCACGAACGTCATGCCGCGTTTCTCCGCCACTATGCGCAGAGCGAGGTGGCATTGCACACGTTCGTGCGGTCACTGGTGCCCACACGGCAGATGGCGTCTGAAGTGATGCAGGATGTCATCCTCGTGCTGTGGGAGAAGTTTGAAGTGGCGGCGGATTTTCAGGGCTGGGCCTTCGGCGTGGCGAGAAACGTGGTCATGCGGCATCTCCGCAGTCTGTCGCGTGACCGGCATATCTTTGATGATGCGCTCGTGAACCAGCTCGCTGACGACGCGGTCACGCTGGTCCCGGAGCATGGTCGCCACCGCGAGGCGCTGGAGCACTGCCTGAGCAAGCTGCCCGCACCACAGCGCGAGCTGGTGCTCACCGCCTACACGAAAGGCGTGCGCATGGATGAACTCGCCACCCGGCGCGGGCAGACACCGATGTCACTCTACAAACTGCTCCACCGTATCCGGCAAAGCCTGCTGGACTGCGTGCAGCGCACCCTGACCCAGGAGGAAACAGCATGAACACAGACTGGCATGATCTCATTCAGCGGCACATGGCCGGAACTCTCGATGATGCAGAGAGCGACGCACTCCAAGACGCCCTCAGCACCGACGCTGAACTGCGCCGATTGTATCTCCACTACATGAATCTGGATATGGCGCTGGAGGCCCACGCCTCGACGGCAAACGCTACGCGCCATTTATTGATGGCCCTGCCTGACCGCGTCACTCCGCGAGGCACTCGCTGGCTCTCCTGGCGTCCGCTCACTGCGGCGGCGGCGGGATTGGTCATCGGGCTCTTCAGTGCGTCGATTGTATGGGCCATCTCGGCGCCTCGAATGAGCACGGAACGGCTCTTTTCGCTGCAAAATGGCAGCTTTGACGAAAAGCGATTGGAGTGCGGCTTTCCCCCTC
>JBIKHW010000431.1:0-2816 GCA_044361935.1 Limnohabitans sp.
ATCATAATCAGATTTATCGTATATTTTAAAATAATGTCAATTCAAAGATGTTAAAGCAAATCTTCGTGATAGCTTGCAGACCCTTAAGCGAGTATGTGGTGAAATTGAGACATTATCCAAATTGCACAGCAACACTGGTCGCATTCGGTCTGTGATATTTTTAAAGCTCAAAGCTGTTTTAGATTGGCAGTCCCAGCCCCGACAGGGAACCTGAAATGAAGCTAGCCTTGTCGGGGAAAAAGCCAACGACCTGCGAGATGACATGGCTGAAGCCACAAACCTACGAGGTGATCCAGGGCACACATTTCAAACTTCAGCGAATCTGACACAAAAAAAGCGCCCGAAGGCGCTTGATGTGTGAGTCTCATGACTCAGATTCCGATGCCCCCCGAGGCGTTGTAGCGGAATGAATCATTTCTTTTTGTTGACCACCCGCACCATCTCCAGGCACTGCTTGGCGTAGCCCCATTCGTTGTCGTACCAGGCCACGATCTTGACGAATGTCTTATCCAGCGCAATGCCCGCTGTTGCGTCGAACACACTAGCGCAGGGCTCGCCACGAAAGTCTGTGGAGACAACCTTATCGTCGGTGTAGCCCAGCACGCCTTTGAGTGCGCCTTCGCTTTGTGCTTTCATTTCGGCGCAGATTTCGGCGTAGCTGGCGTCGCTGTTCAACTCCACAGTGAGGTCAATGACCGACACGTCCGACGTGGGCACGCGGAAGGCCATCCCGGTGATCTTGCCCTTGATCTCTGGGATGACCACGCCCACGGCCTTGGCCGCGCCCGTGCTGCTGGGGATAATGTTTTCCAGGATGCCACGACCGCCGCGCCAGTCTTTGCGCGACGAGCCGTCCACGGTCATTTGGCTGGCGGTGGCGGCGTGCACGGTGGTCATCAGGCCGCGCTTGATGCCCCATTTGTCATGGAGTACTTTGACCACGGGGGCTAGGCAGTTGGTGGTGCATGAGGCATTTGACACGATGGCTTCGCCTGCATATTGTTTGTGATTCACCCCGTAGACAAACATCGGAACTGTGTCTTTGGACGGGGCCGAAATCACGACCTTTTTGGCACCCGCTGCGATGTGCATCTGGCTGGTGGGTTCGGTCAAGTAGTGGCCCGTGCATTCGAGCACGGTATGCACGCCCATCTGGCCCCACTTGAGGTTGTGTGCGTCGCGTTCGTGCGAGAGCTTGATCTTTTTGCCGTTGACGATGAGGGTGTCATCGGTGAAGTCCACGGTGCCGTCAAAGCGGCCGTGCACGCTGTCGTACTTGAGCATGTAGGCCAGGTAATCGGCCGGTTTGGGATCGTTGATGCCGACGATCTGGATGTCGTCGTAGCCGTGTTTGAGTGCGGCGCGCAAAGCCAGGCGGCCAATGCGGCCGAATCCGTTGATACCCAACTTGATGGTCATGGTGAGAGCCTCGGAAGAAAAGTTACTAAACGGTTACGTAACCGGATTTGAAACCAAAACCCTTTCAGGATCCTGATCTCCGAACGTGGCATCAGCGCCTTGCGGGCGCTGATGGAGTCCGGCCGGTCAGTGGCCTTTTCAGGCCTTGAGCAGGGCAGCGTGGACCGTATCGGCCACGTTCTCGGCGGTGAAGCCAAAGTGTTTGAACAGCACCGGCGCTGGAGCCGATTCGCCATAGGTGTCGATGCCGACCACCGCAGCGCAGCCGTATTTCCACCAGCCGTCGGTGGAGCCCATCTCGACCGCCACGCGGGGCAGGCCTTTGGGCAGCACGCTTTGCTTGTATTCGGTGTCTTGACGGTCAAACACATTGGTGCTGGGCATGGAGACCACGCGCACACCGATCTTGCGTTCGGACAGAAGCTTTTGTGCGGCCAGGGCCAGTTGCACTTCGGAGCCGGTGGCAATGATCACGCCGTGGGTCTTCTTGATGCCGACGTTGCCTGGCTCGGACAGAACATAGGCGCCACGGCTGATGTCGCCCAGATCGCTCTTAGGGGAGTAAGTCAGGTTTTGGCGGCTGAGCAGCAGGGCCGATGGACGGTGGGCGTTTTGAAGGGCCACGGCCCAGGCCACGGTGGTTTCGGCGGTGTCAGCTGGGCGCCACACGTCCAGGCCGGGGATCAGGCGCAGGCTGGCCGCGTGCTCGATGGATTGGTGGGTCGGGCCGTCTTCGCCCAAGCCAATGGAGTCGTGCGTGAAGACATGGATCACGCGCTGCTTCATCAGCGCGGCCATGCGGATGGCGTTGCGAGAGTAGTCAGAGAAAGTGAGGAAGGTGCCGCCGTAGGGGATGTAACCACCATGTAACGCGACGCCGTTCATGATGGCGGCCATGCCGAATTCGCGCACGCCGTAGTTGATGTGGCGACCGATTTGGCCTTCTGCTGTTTTGACCACATCACCAGCCAGGTCCACGCGGAAGGCGGGCGTGCTCTTGGTGTTGGTCAGGTTAGAGCCCGTGAGGTCGGCCGAGCCGCCCAGCATTTCAGGCAGTGCGGCGGTGAAGGCTTCGAGTGCCAGCTGGCTGGCCTTGCGGCTGGCCACGGTCTCGCCCTTGGTGTGGGCGGCGACCACGGCGTCAAACGCCACTTGGTTGAAGTTCTTGGGCAAGACGCCCTTCATGCGGCGCACAAACTCTTTGGCCTCGGCCGGAAAGGCTGCTTTGTAAGCGGCAAAAGCGGTGTTCCACTCGGCTTCGCGGACTTTGCCTGCGACCTTGGCGTCCCAGTCGGCATAGACCGCTTTGGGGATCTTGAAGGGCTCGGCCGTCCAGCCCAAGGCTTCGCGGGTGAGTTTGATCTCTTCAGCGCCCAATGGCTCGCCGTGGGCCTTGG
>JBIKHW010000432.1:0-2815 GCA_044361935.1 Limnohabitans sp.
GGTGGCAACGGCACCCACATTGAGGTCAGCAAACGGGCCGCTGACGGCAGCGTGCAACTGACCATCTACATCGAAGGCCCGGTCACGGCGATTGCGCATTTTTCAGAAAGTAGTTTCAAACGCATCAACACCCGCATCGCGCTGGAGACCGCACTGGTGTACCAGCCGTCGACCGGGTTCATTGAAACCGTCGTCAAGGGTGGTGCCAAAAACCATGTCGCGGTGCTTGAACTCTTTGGCAAGCATGTGGTGGAGACGGCCATCAAGCCTGAAGAAATTGAGAAGACCCGCTACAAACTCAACGCCTTGCGCGACGGCATGATGGAGGCGTTTGAGGACTGGTCAGCCCATGGCGTTGAGAAGGTTCGTTTGCGCCGTGCGCGTGTCGCACCGATGGGGTGCACAGGCAACTCGTTTCAGGCGGAAGCGCCATCGGCCAAAGACCAGGACGATGCGATTCGGCTGGCGCTGACGGGGCTCAAGGTGCATCACTCTTTCGAGTCGGAATACAACATGAGCAGTGCCTCGGTCATCGTTTACACACTGCCCACCGAAAGCTGCAAGGCCGGACATTTCAGCTTTGACATTTCCGCCACGGGCTCGTCGACCATCAAAAACCTGGCCGATAAAAATCAGTCCATTGCCCTTTCAGTCTTGCGAGCGCTCAACGTCATCGAATCAGAAGAGGTTGCGGCGTGAGTCTGGCGCAAATCACCGCCACCGGCGTGTTGTGCCAATTGCTCGAGCGAGAAAAGCCTGAGGTCAATGGCATGACATTGTTAGGCGGTGAATATGGAGACGCCGGACGTGATCTGTTGCGTGAACGTCTGCTTGTCGTTGGCGCTTCACTCTCGCACGTGACGTGCCCTGACTGCGGAGTGGAGCTGGCGCGTGTCGTTCGTGATCTGGCCCATGAAAACATCCTGCTCTACTGCGATGAATGCGGCGAAGTCACCAGCCCGAGGTCCTTGCAAGAAACCTACAAGGTGAGCCTGCCCAAGTTCATCGACCGCCTGATGCTTGGGCTGGGAACGCCTTCCAGCGCGAAGAAGGAAGTTGCCACCGAGGTGGCCTGGCGCATAGGGGTCACGGAGCCTGTGCGTGGCAAACCGCTGACCTGGTACTTTGCACGCCACTTGCATGACCACAGGGCGGCGCAGCGGCTGCTGGACGTCATCCGGCAGGACCAGGCGCACAAGTCAGCGAAGGTGCTCACCAGCAGCGCGTTGCCATTACCTGAGGGCTCGCCCCTGATGGGTTTTGATGTGGTCCATCTCAGTGATGTCGCCCGCATCTCGCAAAGCAAATTTGTTTTCTTCAATGACCGTATGACTGTGCCCGTTTCAGCGCCGGTTGAAGACACCCAGTTTCAAACCACGCTGCGCCTGGTACGCACGGAAGGCAAGGCGCGCGTGGATGGCGCTGACTATCCGCTGGAGCCACGGCAGAAGGATTTGTTGCTGGCGCTGATGGACGACTTTGATCGTGAGATGGACCGTGATGCATTGCGCACAGCATGCCGATCACAAGCCTATCCGTTTTCACCAAGCAAGGTGTTTGAACGAAATCCGGTGGTCTACAAGCGGTTCATCAAGTACCTGTCTGGTGACGGCGTTTACGCCTTGCAAATACCGGAGGAAGACCGTGACTGGCTGACCTGAGTCACTGCAACCCTCTCAAACCTAAGCTTTAACCTGCACCAGCCCGCAGGTCCATCCCAAACCCGGCGCTCGCCAGTACGAGCCCGGGTTTTTTGCATTTTGTCCGCACGAAACGCATTTGAGGAATGCCGCTGAGGAGTCTGAGGAACGGCTTGAGGAATCCCGATTGTTGAAATTCATCTCACTGGTTAGCGAGGCAAACGAGCTTCAAAAAACCGGGGTTTTTTCAACACCAAGGAGATTCAAATGCTATCCGCAGAAAAGGTCAAGCACCTCAACCAAAACCAGTTAGCCGAGCGCTGGGACGTCGCTGAAGCGACGCTAGAAAGATGGCGCAGCGACGGCATCGGTCCGGTCTTCATGAAGATCCAGGGCCGCGTGTTGTACCGCGCCGAAGACATCGAAACTTTCGAGTCCGACAGCTTGCGCCAAAGCACTTCCAGTGCAGTGGGAGGTGCAGCATGAGCACGCTACATCCAAGTCATATTGATCATCCCGATCAAATTTTGGCCATCCCTGTGGGCGCATTGGCTGAGCAGTCCGGCGAGTCGCTGTTCCAGCTCAAAAACAACGCGGCCGATTTTTTGGCGATGGCCAAGACCATCGTCGAGCACATCGACCGGGCGCTGGATTTGAAGTATTCGGCGCAGGCTCACCAGCTGCGACTGGCCGCAGGCAAAGACACCGGCGCTGTTCATTTCGATGACGGCCGCGTGCACATCACCGCTGACCTGCCCAAAAAGATCGAGTGGGACCAGGCCCGCCTAGCTGAGATCACCCAGCGCATTGCCGCCAATGGCGACAACCCGGCCGAGTACGTCGAGATCAGCTACCGGGTCTCGGAAACCAAGTTCAACGCGTGGCCCGAATCGCTCAAGAGCTCGTTCTCTGCGGCCCGCACCCTCAAAACCGGCAAGCCGGGCTTTCGCCTGGCGCTGCAAGGACTCAACACAGGAGAAAACAAATGAGCCTTCCCATCATTACCGCTGATCAGCGATTGGCTGAAACCCGTGGCGTCAAAGGCGTGCTCGTCGGCAAAAGCGGCATTGGCAAAACCTCGCAGCTGTGGACCCTCAAACCCAGCGCCACTTTGTTCTTTGACCTGGAAGCTGGCGACCTCGCAGTCGAAGGCTGGGCAGGTGACACGGTGCGCC
>JBIKHW010000112.1:0-9318 GCA_044361935.1 Limnohabitans sp.
ATGCCGCCACTTTCATGCGCACCCAGGGCAGGCTCCGTTCCATGCGGCTGAAAAAACCGATGTTCAATTCACGGGCCTGAACAGCTGTGTCATCTTGCGCATCCAAAATGTCGGTCTGCACCCCCGCAGCCGCCAGCCGTGCCATGCCCTGGCCCGCAACTTTGGGGTTGGGATCGGTCAGCGCCGCGACCACCCGGCCGATGCCAGCCGCCGCCAGCGCGTCGCAGCAAGGCCCTGTTCGGCCGTGGTGGGCACAGGGCTCAAGCGTCACCCAGGCGGTGGCACCTTGGACGCTGTGCCCGCGTGCGGCGGTATCGCGCAGCGCCATGATTTCGGCATGAGGCTCGCCTGCACGCTGGGTGTGGCCTTGGCCCAGCACTGTGCCGTCGGCCGCGGTGATGACACAACCCACGCGCGGGTTGGGCGAGGTCAGCCACAGGGCCTGGTGTGCCAAGTTCAGGGCCAAGTTCATGGCTTGGGGTGTCAGGTTCGAAAGGGTCACAGCTAAAGACGGGTGCAGAAAATCATGGCAAGGATACGCCAAGCCAACCGGGTACTGCATCGCGGCTGCTGTGCAGGGTGAGTTCGCCCATGCGCGGCTGGGCCTGCCCGGGCAAGTTTCCGCCAAAGCCTCCACCTGCAGCCCCTAATTCAGGTCCCGCGCTGGGCCACTGCACGCGGACCTGCAGGTCCTCCAATGCCAGACCGGGGCGCGTTTGCACCTGGCTTTGAAGGTTGAAGGTCGTGCCTTGCACCGTGGTGGAGGCTTGCAAGGCGCAACCTGCGCGGCCCGACTGGTGACAGTCCATGGCGTCCAACGCGAGGGCCAAGGCTACGGTACGCTGGCGCGTGTCGCTGGCGGTGTGCAGGGTGTGCAGGGTAAGACGCGTGGCTGCGGCGAGCCCAATGCCCAGCACTGCCGAGGCCACCAGCGCCTCAATCAGCGCCATGCCTTGGGCTGTGCGCCCTAACAGGCTGGGCGATGTCGTAACCTCTGGGCGGCGTTTGGAGGAATCAGCTTTCATGGTGCACCCTCGCGCCAGCTGCCGTGCACGCGTTGCACCTGCCGTGCGTTCATGCCTGCGGGCCAGGGCAGTCGGTGTGGGGCCAGGGCCCATTCGCGGGCGATGATGCGGCTGCCGCTTTGCAACTCCGGCAATCCGGACTCCACCACCAGTTGTCCTTCGATGTGTCCGGCGTGCCACGCCCGGGCTTTGTCGTCCTGGCACTGGGTTTGCAGAACTACCGTACCCACAACGCGAACACCCGGGGCTATGGACGGGCAGCGTTGGGCGCAGGCCTGACCCGAAAACACCAGCAGCACCGGGGCCTCCGGGGTGCCCAGACTTTGGCTCCAGGTGGCGGGGTTATCTACCCAGTAGACGCTGCGTGCGGGTTGGCTCAGTGCGTTCAGGCCATTGCGCGATTGCGCCTCAGACCAGGCGCGGATCTGTTCGGGGGTGATCTCGCCCAGTACGCTGGCCCAGGCTGAGGGCGTGCAGGTGTTGGGGGTGTGGCTGCCCGGGCACAAATTGGCAGCGGTGCCTGTGGTCCCGCTGGTGGACGCCAGGTTTCCAGCTAAAGCGCAGCCATTGAGCACCACGGCCGCCGTGTTGGGGTGGCTTGGGGCCGGAGCCATTGAGGGGATGAACACCTGGGCCTGGAGCTGCGCTCGGCTGGTGCCATCTTTTAGGCTGGCGCTGGCCAGCAATTGGGCCACATGGGGCGAGCGGATCAGGTCGCGCAAGGCCAGCACCTGCGCCCGGGCATCGGGCAAGCTTGGGTGCGCGGGCGTTTGCAGGGGGGCGCACTGCCAGCGAGGACCGTTGTAGGGCGAAGGACAGGGCGTGGTGCTTGGTCCAGCGCCCCAGACGGGCGGCGTCGGGCTGCTGGCGTATTGCCTCTGCATTTCAGCCCGCGCCCAGGCCAAAGCGGCCTCGGCGGCCATTCGCGCCTGAGCGGCCTGGCTTTGGTTGTGACTGGCCAGGCGGTCCACCAGCACGCTGCGGGCGCTGTAAAAACTGGCCAGATTGGCCAGCAGCCCCAGGCTGATCGCCACCAACAAGCTGATGGCCCCGCCTTGTTCCTTTGACCCCGAGTGGCCGCATTGACAGCGCAACTTGATTGGCTTGATCATGGGGCGGCACCACAAACTGCAGGCCAAGGCGATGCGGGCACGTGGTTGCGCAACGACACGGTTTGTGACAGGCTCAGTGCCCGTTTGGGGTCTCGCGGCCACTGGGCACTCAACTGCACCGTGACCCAACGCGCTACCCAGCGCCCGCGTCTTTCGCAGTTTACCTGCCATGCCAAGCCGGTCATTTTCAGGCTGCCTGCATCGGTCAAGTCAGTCCATACTTCAGGTGTGCAGGACGTGCGGATCTGCAACTCATGGTCTTTCAAACGGAAGCCCGAACACTCGTTGTTGTCCAGTTGGCCGTTTTGGTTGCGATCCTGTCCAAAGCTGATGCGCTGGCCCTGCACCAGCAAGTCGGCCTGCCCTGCGCAAAAGGCGTCAGCGCAATGGGCTGAAGTACGCCCACGCCAGGCTTGCCCAAGCGCCTGCGCTTGGCGCAACTCCCGGGTGATGGTGTCCAGCGCCGAGCGCAGGTCATGGTGCATGTGGCTGTCTTGTAGTGCCAACCGATGTCCCTGTAGAAGCTGAGCCAGCATTTGGCTGCCCGCGGCCAGCACCAACAAGCCCACGCCCAAGCCCACCAGCAAGCCCACCAGGGTTTCGCCCCTTTGCGCGGTCTGGCCCGCGTCGTTAAATGGTGCTGAGCTCTCCGTTCTGATCAGAGCGGAACACTGAGTCATGGACCGGTTAAAGTGATTGATGCGCAGTGCAGCCACAAGTACATCACTGCCGCCAGCAGCGGCCTGGATCGCCCGCCAGATCGGCGCCGCTGCTGAGCACCACGGTGGCCATGTGCCGCAGTTGCAGGCGCATGGGGGCGCAGGCGCTGTCGCGTGATTGCGCGCCGATTGGCGTAGCGATCAGGCTGTAGCCCTCGCTGTCGGCGTCGGCGATCGCCAGGCGGTAATGACCGCCAGGGGACAAGTCGCCCGCCCAGCCTAGGCTGGCCAAATCGGCGGCATGGCTGCTTTGGGTGCCACGCCAGCGTGCTTGGGCCAGTTGCAGTTGCTGCAAGGCGCTTTGCGCATCGCTGCGCCTGGCCTGGCGCTGCTGCGCCTGAAACGCGGGCAATGCCACCGCCGCCAGTACGGCCATCAAGGCCAGGCTGACCAGCAATTCGCTGAGGGTCCAGCCGGTTTGGACGACCGGTGCGCACGCCATTGTTTTGCCTTTGAGATATCTCATTCCAATCTCCTTGCTTGGCTTGTCATTGTGATTACTTAATAATTACTTGTACAGCAAAAGCAGCGCTGGACATCGCGGGCGGAGTCGTCATCACGTGGTCACAAGAAAGGAGTGGATGGATCATGCGTAACAGGGGTTTCACGCTGCTCGAAGCGCTGGTGGTTTTGGCCCTGCTGGCGGTGTTGCTGTCTTTAGCAGCTCCCAGTCTCCGAGGCTTGCGGCACAAGCACCAGATGCAAAGCCAGGCCGAACAATTGCAGTCCAGCTTGATGTTGGCGCGCACCGAAGCCTTGCGCCGCCAGCAGCGCGTGACCCTGTGTGTGCGTGAATCAGCGGCCGGAGCAGGGCCCGACTGCACAACGGTGGGCACTTGGGCGCAAGGCTGGGTGGTGTTTGTCGATGGCAATGACAACGGCCGGCGCGAGGCGGCTGAGACCGTGTTGCAGTTGCAAGAGGCATTACCTGGCTTTTTGACGCTGAAAGGCAATGCCACGGTGAACCGCTACATCTCTTACGGACCACAAGGCCGCAGCCAAAGTGTCACGGATGCCTTTCAGGCGGGCACCTTGACCCTTTGTGGTGAAGGGCAAGCCCATGTCTGGCGGGTGGTGATCAACGCGGTGGGCAAGCCCCGACTCGAAAAAGCCGATCGCCAGGAAGGTGCGAATTGCTGAGGGTGGGGCCATGGCTTGAATCCATGGCCCATGCCCAAATGCCTAACAAGTTGGAGGCTGCGCACCCGAACTGGTGTGGGGCAGTTTTTTAGCGCTGCACTTCGTCGACCAGTGTCTTGAACGCGTCGATGTCTTCGAAGTTGCGGTAAACGCTGGCAAAGCGAACATAAGCCACTTTATCGAGCTTTTTGAGCTCGCGCATGACCAACTCGCCAATGCGGTGCGAGGCCACTTCACGGATGCCCAGGTTCAGCAGGTTTTCTTCAATCCGCTCAATTGCGCTGTCCACCTGTTCGGTGCTCACGGGCCGCTTGCGCAAAGCCAGTTTAAAGCTGCCACGCAGTTTGTCACGCTGGTAGTCGATGCGCCTGCCGTCTTTTTTGACGATAGCCGGAAAATTGACTTCTGGCTTCTCGTAGGTGGTGAAACGCTTTTCACATGCCCCACATTGGCGACGCCGCCTGATGAAATCCCCGTCCTCGGCCAGACGGGTCTCGACCACCTGGGTTTCGAGGTGGCTGCAAAACGGGCATTTCATCGCGCGGGCCGATCAGCCGTAAACCGGGAAGCGGCTGGTCAGCGCGTGGACCTTGGCGCGCACAGCGGCCAGGTTGGCTTCGTCCAGCGGGTTATCCAGCACATCGGCGATCAGGTGCGCCGTGGCGCGGGCTTCTTCGTCCTTGAAGCCACGGGTGGTCATGGCGGGGGTGCCGATGCGAACGCCGCTGGTCACAAACGGCTTTTCAGGGTCGTTCGGGATGGCGTTCTTGTTGATGGTCATGTGGGCATTGCCCAAAGCGGTTTCGGCCACTTTGCCTGTGATGCCTTTGGCCCGCAGGTCCACCAGCATGACGTGGCTCTGGGTGCCGCCGCTGACGATGCGCAGGCCGCGCTGGGTCAGAGTCTCGGCGATGATTTGCGCGTTCTTGATCACTTGGGCTTGGTAGGCCTTGAACTCAGGGGCCAAAGCTTCCTTGAAGGCCACCGCCTTGGCCGCGATCACATGCATCAGCGGGCCCCCTTGCAAGCCGGGGAAGATGGCGCTGTTAATGGCTTTCTCGTGCTCGGCCTTCATCAAGATGATGCCGCCGCGCGGGCCGCGCAGACTCTTGTGGGTGGTCGAAGTCACCACGTCCGCGTGGGGAACGGGGTTGGGGTAGACGCCCGCAGCAATCAGACCCGCGTAGTGGGCCATGTCGACCATGAAAATCGCGCCGACTTCCTTGGCCACTTTGGCAAAGCGGGCCCAGTCGATGTGCAAGCTGTAGGCCGATGCGCCGGCGATGATCAATTTGGGTTTGGTTTCTCGCGCCTTGGCTTCCATGGCGGCGTAGTCGATGGCTTCATGGGCATCGAGGCCATAAGAGACCACGTTGAACCATTTGCCCGAGATGTTCAGCGGCATGCCGTGCGTCAGGTGGCCACCTTCGGCCAGGCTCATGCCCATGATGGTGTCGCCGGGCTTCAAGAAAGCCAGGAACACGGCCTCGTTGGCCGATGCACCGCAGTGCGGCTGCACGTTGGCGGCTTCTGCACCAAAGATTTGTTTGATGCGGTCAATGGCCAGTTGCTCGGCCACGTCCACGTGCTCGCAGCCACCATAGTAACGCTTGCCCGGGTAGCCTTCGGCGTATTTGTTGGTGAGCTGGCTGCCTTGGGCGGCCATGACGGCGGGCGAGGCGTAGTTTTCACTGGCGATCAGCTCGATGTGGTGTTCTTGGCGGGCGTTTTCGGCCTGTATGGCGGCAAACAGCTCGGGGTCGGTGTGTTCAATCAGTGTGTTGCGGTTGTACATGGCAGTCCTTTGAATGGAGGTGACCTTGACCAGAACCCGGCGTGAACGGACAAGGGCTGCCCAGGCGAACGGCTTAAAACCTGGCCCGGCGTGAATACAACCGGTTAGGCTGTGCGCTTCCCAGTGGTTCGGCGGTGACTCGGGTCACCACGCTCCACGTCAGAGTGCTCTGTTTTGCTGAAAAAACAGGCTCCTATCGCCAGTCGCGCACCCGCTGAGTGTAGCCCAGCCTGGCCTGCGGTTCGGACCGTCCGTTCACATCTGGGCTTGGGGTAATTTGGTCAGCGATGCGTTGTTTTTGTTGACCAGGGCCGTTTTTTGGCCTTGGCTGATGTGGTCCAGCAGTTTTTGCTCGGCCAAAACACGGTCCACATATTGCAAGCTTTTACCCTGCCCAGACGCGAGCGAATACAGGTGCAGGGCGTCTTCGAGCGAGGCGGTGTCCTGGATCAAGCCCTGCAGGTGACGTGTACCGATCCGAAGGTTGGTCAAGGGGTCAAAAGCAGCCAGTCGGCCACCAAAGGGTGACAGGGCCGTGCTGTGGACGCCCGGTTCGATCTGCATCAGGCCCATTCCCCCTTGGCTGCCTGAGGCAAAGGGATTGAAGCGGGACTCGATGGCGATGATGGACAGGATCAATGTGGGGGCGATCTGGCTGCGCTCACCCAGCGACCATGCTTCAGACACCAAGGCCGCCAAGGGCTCGGGGGAAATTTTGTATTTTCGGCTGAGCCAGTGCGTCACCGCCACTTGTTCCTGGTTCAAATTGTTCACCGACGTGGCGGTGGTGCGATCTGCAGGACTCGGAGCCCATGGGGCTTCTTGCGCTTGAAACAGTTGAACTTGACGCCCTTGAAGCCAGCCCATTAGCGTGTCGTTGGCGGTTTGTTGCAGACCAGGGCGAGCTGCAAAAGTCAGGGCAGTGGCCACCACGACCAAGCCAATCACCGCCAAACTGTGCCGGGTGATTTCTATAAAGCCTTCTCGCACGTCGCAGATCAGGATGTGGGCAACCAGCTTCAGCCGGGTCCATGTCGCTGTCATAACACTTCCTCTCATGCCAAGCACAAGCCGCCTTAGCGACAATGACTTGATGGGTCGGGGGGGGGGCACGCGACCCGAAACAAGCGAATGACACTTTTTCGGGTTGAGCCGAATTCGGCAGCGGTATCGGGTTATCCCTGATGGTAGCAGGTTGCGGCAAATTTTATGAATTTTTCATAACCAGTCAAGTATATAAAATTCAAAAAAATAATTTATTTGGAATAAAGAGATTTTTAGTGTGGTGATTCGAGCTGACTTTGCGCCTTAAAACACGCCGAGCATTGATGAGACTCAAATACCGGCGAAAATAGCTGTTTGTCGCCCGATTGGCCTCTTGCATAGTCAAGTGCCACCGTTTCGGCCTGTTTGCCCCGTTGGCATACACCGTGTTTTTAAAGTTTGAACCGTGACCTCTTCCAAGCCTTTTGACATCGCCTCCCTCGATCCCTTAACGGCCGGGATTTTCAATGCCCCTACTTCCGGCGAGCGAAGTGCCCGCCTGCGCGAGTGGCTGCAGACTGAGCCCTCTGAGGACTTCATGTCCGAGGTTTACCGCGAGCTGTCGGGTCGCGACAAGGGTGTGGCCAAACTGCTCAAGGAAAAGCTCGACGAGCTCAAGCGCCTGCATGGTCAAGAAGCCTTGGCCACCGAATGGGCCCAAAAAGCCGAGCAGTTGCTGCAAGCGCCTCGTCTGAACATTGCCGATGCACTGGCTTGGCAGCGCGACGCCGCCAAAGCCGGGGCACCGCTGTCACGTGAACCCTTGGCGGGCTTCAAGCAGCGTTTGACCGAAGTGGTCAAGGGTGTGGAAGACCTACAGCACCAGGTCATGGTGCAGCGCGAAGCGGCCGTACTGCTTGCCCAGCGCATTGAGGTATTGTCGACCAAATCGCTGGCCGAGGCGCTGGGTGGTCAAACTGGCTTGCTGGCCGATGTGCTTCAGTGGCAAAACCAGGCCCAGGCCCTCACCCACAACAGTGTCTGGCCCAGCGTGGACTTGAAATACCCGCCCCAGCTGGATGCAGCAGGCAAGCAACTTCAGGCGGTGTGGGATGGCTTTTCGGCCGCAGCGGGCGTGGCCGCTTTGGCCCAAAGCGACGCTTCGGCCGCCTTGCCCCCAGTGCCTGTGTGGGCCGATGAGATCCGCCGCCTGCGTGGCGAGTTGCCGCAGCACGCCGCTGCGGCTGCCGAATCGGCTAAGCCTGCCAAGGCAGCCAAAACAGAACCCGCCGAAAAACCGGCCAAACCCAAAACCGACCTGGCCCAGCGCCAGGCCCTGCGTGAGCAGGCCATGGCGGCCGTGACCGAGGCTTTGGAAGCGCTGGAAAAGCAACTCACCGAACCCCAAGAAGCCCTGCCTGCCGAGGCCACCGCTGCCTTGCGCAATGCGCTAAAGACCCATGGCAAGCAGCTCGACACCAGCCTCGACGAGCGTCTGCACAAGGCCTTGACCGCTGGCGGCGACGCTGAAGGCTGGCAGCGCTGGCTGGCCGATCAGGTGCGCACTGACCTGGTCACCCAGGCCGAAGCTTTGCTGGACGCCAACAAAGCCCCCACCGTGGGTGGCCGAAAAATGCAGGACAAGTTGCGCCAGCTGCGCGACAGCTGGAAGCAAATTGACCAAGGTGGCCTGCCCAACCATGCCCTGTGGAAGCGCTTTGATGCGGCTTGCAACGATGCCTACAAAACCGTGGTGGCTTGGCTTGAGCAGATGAAAAAAGACTCGGCCGATCAGCGTGCCCAGCGTGTGGCGTTGATGGACGAGGTCAAGGCCTGGACCGCAGAGAATGCCCAAAGCGAAGATTGGCGTGCACAACTCCGCGCCTTGCACCAGTTCGCCGACCGTTGGCGCAATGCGGGTCACCTGAGCGAGAAAGCCTTTGGTGAAATGCAGGGCCAGTGGAAAGGCATTTTCAAAGCGGCAGCAGCTCGCCTTGAAGCGGCGCAAAAAGCCAGCGTGGATCGTCGCCAGGCCCTGATCAATGAAGCACGCGAAGTGGGCGCTGCGCCGGCTTTGCGTGTAGACGCTGTCAAAGCCCTGCAGCAACGCTGGCAAGTGGAAGCACAGTCGGTGCCGCTGGACCGCAAGACCGAACAAAAACTCTGGGAAGTATTCCGCGCCCCGCTGGATGAAGCCTTCCAGCGCAAAGGCACCGATCGCCCGCAGGCTTCAGGCCCCTTGAGCCCGCATGACCGTGCGGTGATTGACGCCTCCAAAGCACTGGACGCGGCGAACGCCAGTGGCGATGCGGCCAAGATCCGCTCTGCGATGGCCGCGCTCGACGCAGCCCTTCGCGGCCAAGCCCTGCAGGCGCAAGCCGCCCAGTCTGGTGCACCCGCTCCAGCCAACCCAGTGTCTGCGCCCACAACTGAGGCGTCGGCCGAGGCTCCAGTGGATGAAGGCGCCGCCGCTGCGGCAGACGGACAAGCCTGCGAGACTGCAGCGTCTGATGCTTCAACTACCGGTTCCGAGTCGGACACCG
>JBIKHW010000433.1:0-2798 GCA_044361935.1 Limnohabitans sp.
TGGAGGGATGGTTCAAATCAAGGGCCTGAGGAGCAGAGGTGTTGCCTGCCAGATCCACCTGACGCAGCCAGACCCTGTTGAGACCGTTACCGAAAATGGCCAAGCCAGTCCCCTTGCCAGGCATCCACGTCCCTTGGGGGTCCAGCGCGTATTCCCAATGTGCCTCCAGCTCGATGCCTGAGAAATTCAGGGTGTTGGTCACACCGTTGCGTTGATGTGAAATCAAAAATGCAGCAGGCGCGATGGTGTCCAAAACACAGTTGACCCTGACGATTTCGGAGGTGTTGCCTGCGTCATCGCGTGCACGCACCCAGATCACCTTGGCGCCATCGTTCTTGACTTCAAAGAATGCACCGGTGCCGCGTGTCCAGCTGGTGCCGCGGTCCAATGAAAACTCCCAGCCCATGTCTGCACTTTCAACCTCCCACAAACCGTTGCGCGTGACACCATCGCTGACGCTCAATCCGGTGTCATTGAATGACAAAACTGGGGGCTTGAGAACGATGGAGCCCGACAGGGGCAAAAGTGAGGGACTCAACGCCACAGAAGAGACCGCTTGAAGGCCTGAACCGGCACAAGCCGCTAAAAAATGCATCACGCCAAGCGCTATGGCAAATCGCGAAAAAAATGAACGGTCAGTCGACATGCGCATCACCTCTTGTACGGAACAAGTTTGATTTCTACACGGCAGTGTGTCAAAAAAATGAAATTCCAATAGCACTGTTTTTTATGTGGTGTCACACAGCAGTCACACCCTTTGACCATGATTCGATCAGTCCTCAACCGTCATTTAATGGATGCAAGCCATGTCACACCACGACCACGATCCCATTCACAACACCTCAAACAACCCTCATTTCCAGGATGTCCTCAGCCAGTCCCTGCAAAACCCGATGCGCCGTGGTTTGCTGCGCGGTGGTTTGGGTTTGGCTGGCCTGGCCATGCTGCCCGGTTGCGCCACTTTGACTTCGGGCATGGCAGCTGCGCCTAAGGCCTTGGGTTTTCCTTCTGTCGAAAAGAGCCTGCTCGATAACGTGATGCTGCCACCCGGCTACCAGTACAGCGTCTTGCACGCCACAGGCGATGCGTTGGACTCGGCCCTGGCCGCTTATTCGAACAAAGGCACCGAAGCCGATGACTGGTCGCGTCGCGTGGGCGATCACCACGATGGCATGGACATTTATTACATCGATGCCAACGGCCGATACACCGAGAATGAAACCGGTCGTGCTGTGCTCTGCGTGAACCACGAAAGCTCGGCCGACTCGCACTTCATGCACCCCAATGGCCAAACGTCCAATGGCGTGGCTGGCAAGAAATTCACCCAATTTGGCGACTGGGATCTGGGCACCCGCCCCGAGTTGGAAGTGCTCAAAGAGATCAACCACCACGGTGTGTCCGTGGTCGAGATCGTCAAAACACCGCAAGGCTGGCGCATCAAACAAGACTCGCCGCTGAACCGCCGCATCACCGCACAAACACCCGTGCGCATCAGCGGCCCCCGCGCCCACATTGAGGCGATCCGCAGCTTCATGGTCACCCGCTGGGACACGGCGGGTGCCATGGCGCGAGGTACGCTGAACAACTGCGGCCACGGCAAAACACCATGGGGCACTTATTTGGGTTGCGAAGAAAACTGGGCCTTTTATTTCCAAACCACGGCCAATGGTGCTGCGCTGCCAGCCAAAGAAGTGGCCGCACGCAGGCGTTACGGCGTGCCGGCAGCGGCACCTGCTGCAGGCGCCAAACAAGGGCCAAGCCAGGGCTGGCACACCGTTTCAGCCACCGATGACCGTTTTGCCCGCTGGAACCTGGCCGCTACCGGTGCCAACGCCGAGCGCGATTTCCGCAACGAAGCCAACACCTTTGGCTACAACGTTGAAATTGACCCACTGGCCCCCAACTCCACCCCCGCCAAGCGCGTGGCCATGGGCCGCTTCGCGCACGAAGCCGCTGTGTGCAGCTTGCCTGTGGCAGGTCAGCCCTTGGCGTTTTACATGGGTTGTGATGCCCGCAATGAATACATCTACAAGTTCGTGAGCACCGCGGTGTGGGACCCCCGCGACGTGGGCGGCGGCTTGGTGGCCGGTGACAAGTACCTGAGCGAAGGCAAGCTGTACGCCGCCCGCTTTGACGCCACAGGCCAAGGTGAGTGGCTCGAGCTGACTATTGATGACCCACGGATTGCCAACCACAGCACTTATAAGTTCGCCAATCAGGGCGATGTGTTCATCAATGCACGCTTAGCCGCAGACGCCGTGGGCGCGACCAAGATGGACCGCCCGGAGTGGGGCGCCGTGAACTACCGCAACGGTGAGGTGTACTTTGCCCTCACCAACAACAGCGCAGCGAACCGCACACCGGCCAAAACCGATCCTGCCAACCCACGCGCTTACATGGACTTGGATGGCAAAAAAGGCACGGGCAACCCGCATGGCCACATCATCCGCTTCAAAGAGCCTGGCCACCAAGCTACGGCCAAGACCTTTGCTTGGGACATCTTTTTGTTCGGCGCCGAGGAAGACTCGGGCGACGCCAACCTGTCGGGCCTGACCGCCAAAAATTCGTTCTCATCGCCCGACGGCTTGTGGTTCAGCAAAGCCACCGGCATTTGCTGGATCCAGACCGATGACGGCGCTTTCACCGACGAGACCAACTGCATGATGCTGGCCGCCATTCCCGGCCAGGTGGGCGACGGTGGCAAGGTGACTGTGAAAAACAAGATGATGGTGGGTGGCGTTGAGCAAAACGGCACACAAGAAACCTTCATGGGTGCGGCCTTGGGCGAAGCCAAGCTG
>JBIKHW010000434.1:0-2792 GCA_044361935.1 Limnohabitans sp.
GCCAGCCTGACCATTGCCCAACGTGCCTACCTGCGCACACCGGGCCAAACCCCAACAAGCGACCGACTCCTGGCCGAAGGCACCATACGCCTGGGCTGGGTCGACAGCCACACCTTGAAACCTGGCCGCATCCCGGCCCCCGTTCTGGAAGCCCTGAAATGAACCAAGACATGTCCATCGTCTCGCTGCTGCTGCACGCCAGTTTTGTCGTGCAGCTGGTGGTGCTCATTTTGCTCAGCATTTCGGTGGCCAGCTGGGCGGCCATTGTTCGAAAAATCACCGCCATCAAACGCATCAAAAACCTCAATGAAGAGTTTGAACGCGTCTTCTGGTCGGGCACCAGCCTCAACGAGCTGTTCAACTCCGCCAGTCAGAACGCCAAACTGTCTGGCCCCATGGAACGCATTTTTGCCAGCGGCATGCGCGAATATCAAAAACTGCGTGAGCGCCGCATCACTGACCCTGGCACCTTGCTCGACGGTGCACGCCGCGCCATGCGGGCGAGCTTCCAGCGCGAAATGGATGTCGCCGAATCTCAATTGGCCTTTCTGGCATCGGTGGGCTCGATCTCGCCCTATGTGGGTTTGTTCGGCACGGTGTGGGGCATCATGCACGCCTTCACCGGGCTGGCCAGCTTGCAGCAAGTGACCTTGGCGGTGGTGGCACCGGGGATTGCCGAAGCGCTGGTGGCCACCGCGATAGGACTTTTTGCCGCCATCCCGGCCGTGCTCGCCTACAACCGGTTTTCTCACGACGTGGACCGCATCGCTATCAAGCTGGAAACCTTCATCGAAGAGTTCTCCAACATCCTGCAACGCAGCCTGGGCTCGGTCAGCGCAGGCAGCTCGGCCTCTGGCCACTGAAGGAGTCCGGCATGCCCACTGTTTCATCCCGCGGCCGTGGACGCCGCACCATCTCCGAAATCAACATGGTGCCCTTCATCGACGTGATGTTGGTGCTGCTCATCATTTTCATGGTCACCGCCCCCATGATCACGCCCAGCATGGTGGACCTGCCCAGTGTGGGCAAAGCCGCCAAACAACCTGACCAAGTGGTTCAGGTCGTCATCCAGAAAGACGAACGGCTGGAATTGGTGAGCAACGGGAAAACCGACAGCGCCACCTTGGGCTCAGTTGCCGCCCATGTCAAACGGCTCGTGGGTGACGGCACCAACACCGCCGTGGTCATCAGTGCAGACCGCACCGTCCAATACGAAACCGTGGTCAAGGTCATGGACAGCCTGCAGCGTGCGGGCATTGCCCGTGTGGGCCTGTCGGTCCAGCTCGCACCCTGAGAGCCAGCCCCGTGAGCGCTACGCCCGCCCCTCACCTGGAGTTCGCACCCCCAGCCTCACCAGGCATGGGCCGCGCCTGGGTGGTGGCAGGGGTCGCGCACCTGGCCTTGTTCCTGGCCTTGGGCTTGGCCACCGCCTGGAAAACCCAGCCTCAAACCGTTCAGGCCGAGGCCGAACTGTGGTCCGCGGTGCCCCAAGAGACAGCCCCAAAGCTGCAAGAACCTTCACCGCCGCCACCCGAACCTGAGCCCCCAAGCGAGCCGCCGCCCCAAGCCAAGCCACCCCGACCTGCGCCAGAACCCGAGCCTGACAACAGCTTGCGAGATGCACAAATTGCGCTCGAAAAGAAAAAATTGGAAGAGCAAAAAAAGAAAGAATTAGCCGAGCGCCAGCGCAAAGCCCTGGAAAAGAAGAAAAAAGACGCTGAAGAAAAGGCTGCCAAGGACAAGGCCGACAAAGAAAAAGCACTTAAGGAAAAAGCTGCCCAGGAAAAGAAAGAACTGGACAAGAAAAAGGCGGCCGAAAAAGCCAAAGCTGACGAGAAAAAACGCCAGCAGGAGCAAGCCCAAAAGGCCAAACAAGACAAGGCCGATGACGCTCGGGCGGAAGCCATGCGCCAGGAAAATCTTCAGCGCATGCAAGGCATGGCCGGTGCATCAGGTGGTCCGAACGCCGCAGGCACCGCTCTCAAATCTTCAGGCCCTTCGGCCAGTTATGCCGGCCGCTTGGTGGGTCGCATCAAACCCAACATCACCTACCCGGGAGATGTGGTGGGCAACCCGCGGGCCGAGGTTGAAGTGCGTGTGGCCTCCGACGGCTCCATCACCAGCCGCCGAATCGTGCAGTCCAGCGGCAACAAAGCCTGGGACGACGCGGTGTTGCGGGCCATCGACAAAACAGAAATCTTGCCCAAAGACACCGATGGAAGGGTGCCGCCTTTGATCGTGCTGGGTTTCCGTCCCTTGGATTAACATCACTGCTGGGCTTTAGGCTCTTCTAGATGTACCGACTTCCTCACGACAATGGCCACGCGGGGTATCAAGCTTGGCCGATATCTGTCGATACCAATAAGGTATCAATGCCTTCGCCCGCTTGCTGACGGGCCTGATCCAACGCGTTCCGGGACAAACAACATGCTGAAAATTGCGGGTATTTGCCTCGCCACCACGGGGCTCGTTCTATTTGCTAGCCCTACATGGGCCCAAGGCAGTCCCGCCAAAAGTTGTTTTGTCGCCCATTTCAAGTCACTGGCCTTGAAAACCCACAACCCACAATTGCGTGCCGAATTGGCCGAAAAGTGGCTGATACAAAACACGCCCAGTTGTACCCAAGTCCAACTGGCCTCGATGTTGGCCAACAGCCCCAATTGGTTGGGCAGTGCTTTGACCCACGACATCGCCTCCATCCTGGAAGGTGCGATTGAAGCCAGCATTTCAGGCAACCCTGAGTTGATGGGTCGTCTTTACGAATCAGTGGGCAAAGAAGGCAAAAGCGGCAG
>JBIKHW010000435.1:0-2789 GCA_044361935.1 Limnohabitans sp.
GAACACATGACGTCCACAAGCACCCCACGCCCCAACATCATCTTCATCGTGGCCGACGACCTCGGCTTTGCAGACTTGGGCTGCTACGGCGGCCGCGATGCAAAGTTCGGCAAGGTATCACCGGTGCTCGACCAGTTGGCTGCATCCGGCCTCAAGTTCACGCAGGGTTACGCCAACTCACCCGTGTGTTCACCCACCCGCTTTGCGCTCATGACAGCGCGCTACCAATACCGCCTGCGTGGCGGTGCTGACGAGCCCATCAACAGCCGCAGCCGGGGCAGCGCCGTGCTCGGCTTGCCGCCTGAACACCCCACGGTACCGTCCTTGCTCAAGGCCAGCGGCTACCGCACCGCATTGATCGGCAAATGGCACCTGGGTTACCCGCCGCACTTCAGCCCCATCAAATCGGGTTACGAAGAATTCTTTGGCCCCATGTCGGGCGGGGTGGACTACTTCACTCATTGCGCCTCCAACGGAGCGCACGACCTGTTCACCGGTGAAGACGAAACCCCGGAAGACGGCTACCTGACCGACATGATCTCCAGGCGGGCGGTGGACTTTGTGGAGCGCATGGCCCCGGGTACTGCGCAAGGCACGCCCTTCTTTTTGAGCCTGCACTACACCGCGCCGCATTGGCCTTGGGAAACGCGCGAAGACCATGCTTTGGCGGTAGAAGTGAAAGACAACATCTTTCACCTGCATGGTGGCAACATCCACACCTACCACCGCATGATCCACCATATGGACGAAGGCATTGGTTGGGTGGTGGAAGCTTTGAAAAAAACCGGGCAACTCGACAACACCCTGATCGTCTTCACCAGCGACAACGGTGGCGAACGCTTTTCTGACAACTGGCCGCTGGTCGGCGGCAAGATGGACTTGACCGAAGGTGGCATCCGCGTGCCGTGGATCGCGCACTGGCCAGCGGTCATTGCGCAGGGCGGCACATCCACTCAGCACTGCATGACCATGGACTGGTCGGCCACGATGGTCGAGTTGGCGGGTGCCAAGGCCCACGACGATTTGCCGTTCGACGGCGTGTCCTTGACCCCCGTGCTGCTTGATGCCCAGCACCAGTTTGAGCGCCCCCTGTACTGGCGCATGAACCATCGGGGCCAACGCGCCCTGCGCATGGGCGACTACAAATACCTGCGTGTGGACGGCAACGATTACCTGTTCAACATCCCCGCCGACGAACGCGAACGCGCCAACCTCGGTGGACGCGAACCCGAGCGTCTGCAAACCATGCGCACAGCGTGGGAAGCCTGGGACGCCACCGTGCCCGCCATCCCCGAAGACGCGACCGTCAGCCTCGGCTACTCGGTCAAAGACATGCCGCAGCGCTGAAGGCCTTGGCGGCTAAGATCGGGCATGCCTGACATGCAACGCTTTTTAACTTTTCGCCAGTGGCCCCGGCTGACGGCACCGCTGGCTCGCACCGAGGTGCTGGCAGGCTTGACCGTGGCGCTGGTCATGGTTCCACAGGCCGTGGCCTACGCGGGCTTGGCCGGCATGCCCTTGGTCACCGGCCTTTACACCTGCTTGATACCGGCGCTGTTGGCCGTGCTGTTTGGCAGTGCCAACCGCTTGTCGGTTGGCCCGGCTGCGCTCACTTGTGTGTTGATTGGCGCGTCTCTCACGGGCATGGCCGAACCCGGCTCGCCCGAATGGGTGGCGCTGGCGGTGTGGCTGTCGCTCCTGTCGGGAGCCATTCAGCTGCTGCTGGGTCTGGGCAGCTACGGTTGGCTGATCAACCTTGTCAGCGCCCCGGTGATGATGGGTTTTACCCAAGCCGCGTCTTTGCTCATCATGGCGTCGCAAGTGCCCGGACTGCTGGGCGTCAAAGCCTGGAGCTGGGATGTGCAAAGCTGGCCGGTGTGGCTCAGCGGCTGGCCCGCGTGGTTTGGGCTGGGCAGTCTGTCCATTTTGCTGCTGTTGCGCCACTACAAACCGCGTTGGCCCGGCATCATGATCGTGATGGGCGTGGCGTCTGCCGTGGCCTATGCCACCGATTACCAGGACCACGGCGCGGTGGTGGGTTTGCTGCCATCAGGCCTGCCTGACTTTTACTGGCCCGAGTGGCCGGGACTGGACACCCTTAACCAGCTGTGGGTGCCTGCCATGGTCATCGCGCTGGTGAGTTTTCTGGAAACAGCGTCGAGCGCCCGCATCGAATGCCGCCGCGACGGCAAGCGCTGGGACGACAGCACCGAACTCTTCAGCCAGGGCCTTGCCAAACTGGCCTCGGCTTTTTCCGGCAGCTTTGCCACCAGCACCTCGTTTTCGCGCTCGGCCCTCATGCTGTACGCCGGGGCGCGATCGGGCTGGGCAGTGGTCGCCTCGGTCGGTTTTGTGCTGCTGGCTTTGCTCATCCTCATGCCTGCTCTGCAATTTGTGCCGCGCTCGGTCATGTCGGCCGCCGTGATCGTGGCCGTGCTCAACCTATTTCAGCCCCGCCAGTTTCTGAACCTCTGGCGCATTGGCCGCATCGAAACCATGACAGCGGGCATCACCTTTGCCATGACCTTGGCCACCGCGCCTCGCATTTACTGGGGCGTGATGACTGGCGTGTTGGTGGGCCTGAGCCACTTTTTGCACACCCGCCTGCACCCGCGCATCATCGAAGTGGGCCTGCACCCCGATGGCAGCCTGCGCGACCGACACCTTTGGAAACTGCCACCGCTGGCACCGCACTTGTATGCGCTGCGCATGGACGCCGAGCTGGACTTTGCCGCGGCCAGTGACTTTGACCGCGCCATCACCGACCACCTGGTCCAACACCCCGATGT
>JBIKHW010000113.1:0-9257 GCA_044361935.1 Limnohabitans sp.
CGGTGTGAACTTCAAAAAAGGCTGCTACCCCGGCCAAGAAGTGGTAGCCCGCAGCCAATTTCGCGGCACGCTCAAGCGCCGCACAGCCTTGGTGCACAGTCCAGTGGACTTGGCCAGCGGGCAAGACATCTTCACACCCGCCGACCCCGAGCAGCCCTGCGCCACCGTGGTGCTGTGTGCTGCGCGTCCACACGGTCAGGGCTTTGATGCACTGGTGAGCGGCACGACCGAGAGCATGCAAACAGGCTGGCGTGTGGGCAGCGCTGAAGGCGAAGCCTTGGACATTTTGCCTCTCCCCTACGCCCTGCTGGCAGACATTTGAGCGCCTGAAAGCGCCGCATCAGCTGATTCAAAGATGGCGCACCATCTCAATGTGCGCAATCCCCGCATCTTCAAAAATCGCCCCATGGGGCTCAAAGCCTGATCGTTTGTAAAAGCCTTCGGCGCTGCATTGGGCGTGCAAGATCACTTCTTTGTCGCCTCGGTGAGCTGCGGCATCCATCAGGGCGTGCAACACGCGCCGACCCAAGTCGCTGCCGCGCATCTGCTTTTTCACCGCCATGCGGCCAATGCGGGCCACACCGGGCGCGTGTTGGATCAGGCGGCCTGTGGCCAGACAAAAGCCCATGCGGTTCAGGGCCACGGCGTGCAAAGCGGTGTCGTCTTCGTGGTCCAACTCCATCTCCACAGGCACTTTTTGCTCCTCCACAAAAACCTCATGGCGCAGCGGGCTGGCCATTTTCTGGAAGTCGTGCCACGAGCCCACATGCACCTGCACCATGTCTTCACCACGCTCAAAGCCTTCGAGCATGTCGCGCAAGGGGGCCGGAATGGGCTGGCTCTTTTTAGCCACCGGGTCGGCGTACACATAGACCAGCTCGCTGGTGATCAGCAGTTCATCGCCCCGGAAAATCGCCCCCGCAAAGGTCATGGACGAATTGCCCACTCGGTCGCAACGCATGCACACATCCAGAAAATCGTCCATCTCGGCGCTGGCGTGGTACTCGACACTGGCCTTTTTGACAAACAAGTCGCCGCCCAGCTGGTGCATGGTTTCGGAGTAAGGCATGGCCAACTGCCGCCAGTATTCGGTCACGGCGGTGTCAAAGTACATGAGGTAGTGACCGTTGAAGACGATCTTTTGCATGTCCACTTCGACCCAACG
Source organism: Limnohabitans sp. (assembly GCA_044361935.1). Lineage (GTDB taxonomy): Bacteria > Pseudomonadota > Gammaproteobacteria > Burkholderiales > Burkholderiaceae_C > Limnohabitans_A. The sequence goes on from JBIKHW010000113.1 coordinate 1,166, forward strand.
CACGCGCATGCGGTGAGAAAAACGGAAGTCTTGGCGTTTCATAGGTTCAACTTTCAAAAGCATTTTTCAAAGCCCGGCCGGCATCGGCATGTGCTTGCAGGGCGTCAGGAATGGCGCGGCCCATGGTGATGAAACCATGCACTACGCCTTTGTAAATTTCCAGATTAACCGCTACACCCGCCATGCGCAGGGTATCGGCGTACTGCACGCCTTCGTCCACCAACGGGTCGCACTCGGCCAGACCGATCCAGGCGGGTGCCAAGCCTGCGTGATCGCTTGCATTCATGGGGGCAAAGCGCCAGTCGTCGCGATCGGCGTGGTCGATGTAGTTGTCAAAAAACCAGTCCACTGTCGCCTTGTCGAGCATGAAGCCTTCTGCAAAGGTGTGGTGCGAGGCGGTGTCTTGTCGGGCGATGCAGCCAGGGTAAAAAAGCAACTGCAGCCGCAGGGTCAGACCGGCATCACGGGCCATGAGGGCGCACACGGCGGCCAGTGTGCCACCCGCGCTGTCGCCGCCCACGGCCAGACGTGTGGTGTCCAAACCCAGGGTCTGGCCGTTTTGCTGCAGCCAGTTCAAGGCGTCCCAACTGTCGTGCACAGCCGTTGGAAAGCGGTGCTCGGGTGCCAGCCGATAGTCCAGTGACACCACTGCGCAATGCCCTTGGCGTGAGAGTTGGCGGCACAGCACGTCATGGGTCGTCAGGCTCCCGACTGAGAAACCCCCGCCATGGATGTACAGCAGCACAGGCAAAGCGATCACGCTTCGGGGGGCATACAGCCGGACGGGCATGGCGTGGCCATCGCGGGTTGGCACGGTGATGTCCTCCACCCGGTCCACATGCGGGGCGGGCTGCAGGTCCAACATTGGCCCGCCAATGTCGTAGAACGCCCGCGCCTGCGTGGGCGTCATGGCGGCCATGGGCGGTCGGCCTGCGCGGTGCACCCGCTCAATCAGGCTGCGCGTGGCGGCGTTCAGCAAGGCGCGGGGGTTGGAGTGGTGGCTGCTCATGAAAAAGGAGACGTAGGACCTTGTTGATGACAGCAGGTTGGGGCAACCAGGCAAACAAGGGTGACAGCCCCGGCGTGGCACAAGCGCTTTCCTGCATCAAAATGGGCTTTGATCGTACAACGCCCTGCCCTGCGGTTCAGTCACTTGCGAACTGGGGCAACAGATTGGAGTTTTTGCATGTCCTTTATCAACTACGTCACCCAAATCCAGATCGACTTTGGCGCCGTGAAGCTGCTGCAGGCCGAGTGCGAGCGTGTGGGCATCAGAAAGCCCTTGATCGTCACCGACATGGGCGTCAAGGCCGCAGGCGTGTTGCAAAAAGCGCTTGACGCCCTGCCCGATCTGCCCGTCACCGTGTTTGACCAGACCCCCTCCAACCCGACCGAGTCGGCGGTTCGCGCTGCAGCGGCCATGTTCAAGGCCAATGGCTGTGACGGCCTGATCGCGGTCGGCGGCGGCTCGGCCATCGACTGCGCCAAAGGCGTGGCCATTGCCGTGAGCCACGAAGGCCCGCTCAAAACCTACGCCACCATCGAGGGTGGTTCGCTCAAGATCACCGACCGCGTGGCCCCCATCATCGCCGTGCCCACCACCAGTGGCACTGGCAGCGAAGTGGCTCGGGGTGCAATTTTGATTTTGGATGACGGCCGCAAAGTCGGTTTCCACTCTTGGTTCATCGTGCCCAAAGCGGCCATTTGCGACCCCGAACTGACCTTCGGTTTGCCACCCATCCTGACGGCTGCGACCGGCATGGACGCCGTGGCGCACTGCATGGAAACCTTCATGGCTGCGCCCTTCAACCCGCCTGCCGACGGTATTGCGCTGGATGGCCTGGCGCGAGGCTGGGCGCACATCGAACGCGCCACGGTCAATGGCCAGGACCGCGAAGCACGCCTGAACATGATGAGCGCCAGCATGCAAGGCGCCATGGCCTTCCAAAAGGGTTTGGGCTGCGTGCACTCGCTCAGTCACAGCCTAGGCGGCGTGAATCCGCGCCTGCACCACGGCACTTTGAACGCCATGTTTTTGCCAGCGGTGGTGAAGTTCAACGCGGCGGCTGAAAGCGTGCAAAAAGAAAACCGCCTCAACCGCATGGCCCAGGCCATGGGCCTGCAAAGTGGCTCAGACATCCCCGACGCCATCCGCGACATGTGCGCCCGACTGGGCCTGCCCACCGGACTGGGTGCCATGGGTGTGACAGAAAGCCTGTTTGATGCGGTGATCACAGGGGCGCTGGCTGACCATTGCCACAAGACCAACCCACGCATTGCATCGGCGGACGAATACCGCGACATGCTGCTGACCAGCTTGTGAGCTTGTTGAGCTCAGGCCCGATGGGATCGGCTGGCCTTTTTGTCAGCCATCCTTGCCTTGGCCCTGGCTTTGGCCTGTGCTTTGACCAAGTGCCCACGCAAAGCTGCCGCCCAAGCGGACTGCGCCCATTGCACCGCTTCAGCTGAGGCATCAAAAAATGCATCCGGCGCTGCCCAATACGACAGCGCAACGTCCTTGCCCTTCATCTGAAAAGTGAAAGGCAACAGGCCCAGCGCCTCAAATTCGGGCCGATTGACTTCATCAGACTTGAGGTACAGACGCTGGTTCATCACGATGGCGAACATCAGACCCTCATGGTAGAGACCATGGCCGCCAAACATGCGGCGGGCCGACACAGGGGCCCAATCCTCCAGCAATTCCTGCACAAAAGGAATGAAGTCGCTCATGCGTGCGCGGTCTCAGGGCGCGTCGTGGTGGGGCATCTTGGCGCCCACATGCAGCTCGCCCCGTGACTCGGCCAGCTCGACTTGGCGCTGACGCTCGGCCATTTTTTCCTTTTGCTCGGGGGTGCGCTGGTCGTGGCAATGGTCGCAGCTCACGCCCAACACATAGTGCGGCGACAGTTTGTCTTGCTCGCTCAAGGGCCAACGGCAAGAACGGCACAGTTCATGGTGCCCCAGGCCAAGCCCGTGGCCCACGCTCACGCGTTCGTCAAACACAAAGCAGTCGCCTTCCCAAGTGCTTTGCTCGGGCGGAATTTCTTCGAGGTATTTGAGGATGCCGCCTTCGAGGTGATACACCTCGTCAAAGCCACGCATTTTCATGAGCGCGGTGGATTTCTCGCAGCGAATGCCGCCCGTGCAAAACATGGCCACCTTGGTCTTTTTGGCGGTTTCGCCCTGCAAATGGGGCTGTGCGTCCAGCCAGGCGGGCAGCTGTACAAAGTTCTTGATGTTCGGGTTGACCGCGCCCTTGAAGGTGCCAATGGCCACCTCGTAATTGTTGCGTGTGTCGATGACAACCACGTCCGGGTCGGCCAGCAAGGCGTTCCAGTCGGCGGGTTTGACGTATTGGCCCACGGTCTTGTTCGGGTCCAGCTCGGGCACGCGCAAGGTCACGATCTCTTTTTTGAGCTTGACCTTCATGCGGGTGAACGGCGGCTTGGGGCTCCAGGACTCCTTGTGCTGAAGCGAGGCCAAGCGCGGGTCGGCTCGCAAAAACGCCAACACGGCGCGGATGCCATCTTCAGGCCCGGCAATCGTGCCATTGATTCCCTCGTGGGCCAACAGCAGAGTGCCCTTCACCTCGTTGGCCACGCAGCAAGCTTGCAAAGGCGCTTGGAGGGCCTCGAAATCGGGCAAATCGACGAATTTGTAGAGGGCGGCGGTGAGGTAAAGATGAGCGGTCGACATGCCTCTATTATCCACTTGATGATTAGGGTTATGTGGCATAAGACGTCAAAACGACGTCGGCCGCTTCTTGGCGCAATGGAATCAGCTTTTGATAGGCTTCAGAGCCGTGCCACCCTTGGGCATGTTCCAAAGAAGGAAAACGGATCACCACGATGTCGGGGTGTGGGTTAACGCCCGAAAACGACAGCGCCTGCTCACCCCGAAACACGAGTTCTCCGCTAAAAGGCAGCAAGGTGGCCAAGACCTGCGATCGGTATTGGGCCCATTTTTCAGGTTGTTTCACGGTCATTTGACCCACGACAAAGGCTTGAGACATGTGCAATCCTACAGTGGCTGAACCATGGAAAAGTTGGGGTTTTGCAACCAGTGGCTGAACTCATCCGCCATCTGCTGCGCCTCGCTGGCAGCAGCATTCCACACCTTGACTCGCCCCGCTAAATCACGGTCGTAGGTCATGAAGTCCTTGCGGTCTGGCAGTTTGCCGTTTGGCAGGGTTTTGACCCATTCAGGGTTGGGTGCCAAGACAATGGTGCGGTCCAAAAAAGGTGTGGCGCTGTGTCGCCATTTCAGGGCTTTGTCCAGCCAGCCTGGCACCACGTTTTTCTGAAAATGCGGGTAAAGCACGATGGAACGATCCGGCCCCTGGGTGGGCGAGGTCCAGTTCAGGTGCAGGTGGTAGTCGGTGATGCCGCCATCCCAATAAGCGCCAGCGGGTGCGCCGGGAATATCGTGAACGGCTTTGAGCGCAAAAGGAATCGAGCAACTCGCTTGCAAGGCAGCCATGAAGTTGTCTTCGGACAAGTCCACGGCGCGAGTGCGAAAGTCTTGTGCATCAAACGGCAAAGCCGCACCCTGCCTTGAAAAAACCACACGTTCCAGCCAAGCGCCCAAGGCACGGCGGTGCACCGCATTGCTCAAAAAAGCCCCGGCGTAGCCCAGCGGCGTGCCCAAAGGGTGTTCTCGGTGCAAGATGTGTCGCCCGCGGGAGGTGACGATGTGCAGTTTGTAACGATGGTGGCTGAGCACCTCAGCAATGCGGCCACCGTAAAAAGCTTGCAGGCTTTGACCAAACGCATCGCTGACTTGCTGGGCACTGATGTGTTTTTTGCCCGGTAGCGGTTCGTAATGCTGGTGGATGTAGTCGTGTTCTAGCCGCTCGAATGCCGCCACCGAATCATTCAAGCAAGCTGTGGCCATGCGCCAAGCGCCAATGGATGCCCCCACCAGGTCCACGGGCTGCGTGGTTTGGGCCAGCCATTCGCCAAAGATGAAGCGGTCCAGTGGCCCAAGAATCAGCCCCTTCGGGCCGCCCGCCGCACCGGGGATGACGCCAATGTGCTCTGGCCGCAAGCCGTGTTCACGGATGTGGGCCAGCGCCTTCGGGCCAGCGTGGATGTGAAGGGCCTGCATGGTTATTACTTCTTGAGGCCCTGCAGCTTGGCAAAGGCGCTGGCCATGGCCGAGCCTGCCCCAGCTGCAGGGGGCGAGGTGTAACCTCCGCCGCCACGCTGGCGGTTGTCCCGCCCTGCCCCTTCAAACTTGTTGTCGCGGGGGCCATCGCGCCTTGCCGGTGCGGCGTCAAGCTTCATGGTCAGGCTGATGCGCTTGCGGGCCACGTCGACTTCGAGCACCTTCACCTTGACGATGTCGCCGGTCTTGACCACCTCGCGGGCATCGCTCACGAACTTGTTTGCCAGTTGGCTCACATGGACCAGGCCGTCCTGGTGCACGCCCAAGTCCACAAACGCGCCAAACTGTGCCACGTTGCTCACGGTGCCCTCCAGCGTCATCCCCTCTTTCAAGTCTTTGATGTCTTCCACGCCGTCGGCCAGGCGGGCCACTTTGAAGTCGGGGCGCGGGTCGCGGCCGGGTTTTTCCAGCTCGCCCAAGATGTCTTTGATGGTGATGGCACCGAATTTGTCGCTCACAAACAGCTCGGGCTTGAGCGTTTTGAGCACATCCGAGCGGCCCATGATCTCTTGAATGGGCTTGGCTGTTTTGACGATGATCTGCTCGACCACCGGGTAGGTTTCGGGGTGCACGCCCGTCATGTCCAGCGGGTTGTCGCCACCGCGAATGCGCAAAAAGCCTGCGCTTTGCTCAAAAGTCTTGGCACCCAAGCCGGTCACTTTGAGCAAATCTTGGCGGGTTTTGAAAACGCCGTTGGCATCGCGCCAGCGCACCACCGACTTGGCCACGCTGGCAGATAAACCCGACACGCGGGTGAGCAAAGGCACGCTGGCCGTGTTCAGGTCCACGCCCACTGAGTTCACGCAGTCTTCCACCACCGCGTCCAGCGTCTTGGCCAGCTCGCTTTGGTTCACGTCGTGCTGGTATTGGCCCACACCAATCGCTTTGGGGTCGATCTTGACCAGTTCTGACAGCGGGTCTTGCAGGCGGCGGGCAATGGATGCCGCTCCGCGCAGACTCACGTCCACATCGGGCATTTCTTGGCTGGCGAATTCGCTGGCCGAGTACACCGAAGCGCCCGCCTCGCTGACCACGACCTTGGTGATTTCCACACCGTCTCGCAAGCGGGCCAGTTGCTTGATCAGGTCCCCGGCCAACTTATCGGTCTCGCGGCTGGCGGTGCCGTTGCCAATCGCGATCAGGTTCACGTTGTGCTTTTCACATAGCTTGGCCAGGGTGAACAGCGAGCCTTCCCAGTCTTTGCGGGGCTCGTGCGGATACACCGTGGAGGTGTCGACCAGCTTGCCGGTGGCATCCACCACAGCAACTTTCACGCCGGTGCGGATGCCTGGGTCCAGGCCCATGACCACGCGGGGGCCTGCGGGCGCGGCCAGCAGCAAATCGCGCAGGTTGTCACTGAAGACCTTGATGGCGACTTTTTCGGCATCTTCACGCAGACGGGCAAACAGGTCGCGCTCGGTGGACAGGCTCAATTTGACGCGCCAAGTCCAGGCCACGCATTTGCGGATCAGGTCGTCCGAGGGGCGAGCCGCATGGCTCCAGCCCAAGTGCATGGCGATCTTACCTTCGGCGATGCTGGGTTTGCCGGGCTCGGGCTCCACGGGCAATACCAATTTGGCGTCCAGCATTTCAAGTGCCCGGCCACGGAACACGGCCAGCGCCCGGTGGCTGGGCACGCGGCCAATCGGCTCGTCGTAGTCAAAGTAGTCGCGGAACTTGGCCACGTCGGCGTTGTTCTCGTCTTTGCCGTCGGCCAGCTTGCTTTTGAACAGGCCTTCGTTCCACAGCCATTCGCGCAGGGCTTGCACCAAAGAGGCGTCTTCGGCCCAGCGTTCGCTGAGCAAATCGCGCACACCATCCAGCACCGCGGCGGTGGTGGTGAAGTCGGCGCCTTCAATGGCCCCTGCGGCCAGCACAAAGGCTTGGGCTTCAGCGTGGGGGTCGAGTGTGGGGTCGGCAAACAGCTTGTCGGCCAGGGGCTCCAGCCCGGCTTCGCGGGCAATCATGCCCTTGGTGCGGCGCTTGGGCTTGAACGGCAGGTAAATGTCTTCCAGCTCTTGTTTGGTGGGCGCGGCGTCGATGGCGGCCAGCAAGTCGGGCGTCATCTTGCCCTGCTCTGTGATGCTTTTGATCACGGCGGCGCGGCGGTCTTCCAGTTCGCGCAGGTAGCCCAGGCGGGATTCGAGCTCGCGCAGCTGGATGTCGTCGAGTCCGCCGGTCACTTCTTTGCGGTAACGGGCGATGAAGGGGACGGTGGCACCACCGTCGAGCAATTCCACGGCGGTTTTGACCTGGTCATGGCGGATACGGATTTCGGCGGCCAGTTGGGTCAGGATTTTTTGCATGTATCAGGTCACATGTAGGGAGGAAAGCGGGCGAGTTTGCCATAAGAGTGCGATCTGAATTCCGCCAACAACGTCACCAACACCCTGCACCGGCTGGACGCCATGCGGGCGGTTTGCGTGCAATGCTTGATTTTTCCGTTCGATACCGCCACCTTTGGCGAACCGCAATACACCCACATTGACGAACGGCACCCGCAGCAGCCTTCAACTCCTACGGCCGCAGTAAGCAGATGATTGATCAAGTGCTGGAAGACTATGACCGGGCTTATGGCCTGAAATCGGTGTGTCCTCGCCACTTCAACGCGGCAGGCGCTGACTGGCAAGGCTGGGGCTGGCAAGCATGGCGCAACTGCTGAAGGTGTCGAGCAACATTACGCCAACGACATGGTGTGCACCTATGTGCGCCAGCCACGCGCGCTGGGCCTGGGCCACGCGGTGCTGTGCGCCAAGCCGCTGGTGGGCTACGACCCGTTTTCGGTGCTTTTGGCAGATTGATGGGCCAGCCGCCCGTGATGCAGCAAATGGTGAAACAGTTTGCCCAATGGCGCACCAGCATTTTGGCGTTGCAGGATGTGAAGCGAGAGAGCACCAACCGCTGCGGTATCGTGAGCGGCCAGCCG
>JBIKHW010000114.1:0-9228 GCA_044361935.1 Limnohabitans sp.
TGGCGCGGGAACTACCGATGTGGCGATCTTCGCAAATGGATCAATTAGGCACACGGCCGTGATTCCGATTGCCGGAGATTTGATCACCAGCGACATCGCGATGGCCTTGCGCACACCAACCAAAGACGCCGAAGACATCAAGGTCGAGAGCGGTTACGCCAAGCAGTTGCTGGCCGACCCCGATGCACAAGTGGAGGTGCCGGGCTTGGGCGACCGGGGCCCCCGCATGCTGAGCCGTCAAGCGTTAGCGGGAGTGATCGAGCCGCGCATTGAGGAAATCTTTTCGCTGGTGCACCAAGTTATCCGTGAATCGGGCTACGAAGAAGTGTTGTCCTCGGGCATTGTGCTCACCGGCGGCAGCGCTGTGATGCCAGGTATGGTTGAGTTGGGCGAAGACATCTTCCTCAAGCCTGTACGCCGGGGCCTGCCCAAGTATTCGGGTGGCCTGGCCGACATGGTCAGCCAACCCCGTGCAGCCACCGTAATGGGTTTGCTCGAAGAGGCCCGCTTGGCCCGACTCCGGGGCTACAAGGTCATCCAAAAAAAGAGTTCGGTGAATAATGCATTTGGCCGATTCAAAGACTTCATTGTGGGGAACTTCTGATGAACTGGACCCACCTTTTTCAGGCCCGGAGCAGCCCACCTCTGTCAAGGCCGCTGCGATGTTGATAACACGTTCAAACGAAACCAAGAATTCAGAAAACTTTCAGGCAACTGCAAACCATTTAGGAGAAGTACCATGACCATCGAAATGATCCAGACAGAAGAATTCAACCAGGGTACCCAGATCAAAGTGATCGGGGTGGGCGGCGGCGGCGGCAATGCCGTGGAGCACATGATCGAACGCCAAGTTCAAGGCGTTGAATTCATCTGCGCCAACACCGACGCACAAGCCCTGGCGCGCAGCGCGGCACACCGAATTGTTCAATTGGGCCAAACCGGTTTAGGCGCTGGCAGCAAACCCGATATGGGCCGCGAAGCTGCGCAAGCCGCTGAGGCCGATATCCGCGCGGCCATCGAAGGGGCCCACATGTTGTTCATCACTGCCGGCATGGGCGGAGGTACAGGTACAGGCGCTGCACCTGTCATTGCCAAGATTGCAAAGGACATGGGAATCCTTACCGTGGGCGTGGTCACCAAGCCGTTCGACTTTGAAGGTAAACGCCGCATGTCCAATGCCGACGAAGGCATGAAAGAGCTCGAAGCCAATGTGCATTCGTTGATCGTCGTGCTCAATGAAAAATTGTTGGAGCTGCCGGGTGGCGATGACATGACCCAGGACGAGGCGTTCTCGCACGCTAACGACGTGTTGAAAAACGCGGTGGGTGGTATTGCCGAAATCATCAACGTGCCCGGTCATGTGAACGTCGACTTTGAAGACGTGCGCACCGTCATGGGTGAGCTTGGCAAAGCCATGATGGGCACGGCTGCCGCCAGTGGTCCGGACCGGGCCCGCATTGCAGCCGAGCAAGCCGTGGATTGCCCACTGCTTGAAGGTGTTGACCTCAAAGGTGCACGTGGCGTGCTGGTCTTGATCAGTGCCGCAAAGGGTTCTTTGAAGCTGTCTGAATCGAGGCAAGCCATGAACACCATCCGCCAATGCGCATCGGAAGATGCCCATGTCATTTATGGCACTGCATACGATGAAAGCTTGGGCGACCAAATCCGAGTGACCGTGGTGGCCACAGGATTGAACAAAGCAGGCCAGATTCGCCCAGAACTGAAAGTACTGCGTACAGGCACCGACAACGCCCCGTTCATGATGGCTGGACAAGACGCGGTGGGAATACCTATGGGTGCCGCCGCCACCATGGGCAGTGGCATGAACACGCCCGCCGTTTGGCGCAGCAGTCGTACCCACGCCGCAGCGCGTGTGGACGGCATGTCCAACGCGGGCATGGACGACATCGAAATCCCAGCGTTCTTGCGCAAGCAGGCTGACTGAACCATCCGCACAGAGGGTTATGCGCTAAAGGGTCAGACCGTAAAAACCGGCCTGGCCCATTTTTTACGCAACAACCGCTCTGAGCGCAAAAGCGTTCGTGTTGCCTGAATGCCTTGTCAGAACAAGACAAGACCTTCAGCTTTAAAATACAAATATGCTCGCTCAACGCACCCTCAAAACCCTCACTCGAGCCGTTGGCGTGGGTTTGCACAGCGGCCAGCGGGTCGAGTTGACCCTGAGGCCGGCTGCGCCCGACACCGGCATCGTATTCCGCCGCGTGGACCTGCCCGAGCCGGTGGACATCCCCGTTCGGGCCGAATCGGTGACCGACACACGACTGGCCTCGACCATCTCGGTCGGTCAGGCCAAGGTTTTCACCGTGGAGCACCTGATGTCGGCCTGCGCCGGGCTGGGCATTGACAACCTGTATGTCGACATCACTGCCGAAGAAGTGCCCATTCTGGACGGCTCGGCGTCTTCGTTTGTATTCTTGCTGCAAAGCGCGGGCATCCTTGAGCAAAACGCCCCCAAGCGCTTTGTGCGGGTGCTCAAAACCGTGCAGGTCAGCGAAGGGGAGGGCAGCAACACCAAGTGGGCCAAGCTCGAGCCCTTTCACGGCTACAAACTCAGCTTCGAAATCGACTTCCGCCATCCCGCCGTCGATCAAACGGGCCAGCAGGTGGTGTTTGACATGTCCGAGGGCGTGTATTCGCGCGACATCGCCCGTGCTCGCACCTTCGGCTTCACCAAAGACGTGGAAATGATGCGCGCCAATGGCCTGGCCTTGGGCGGTGGTCTGGACAACGCCATCGTCATGGACGACTACAAAGTGTTGAATGCCGACGGTCTGCGTTACGACGACGAGTTCGTCAAACACAAAATCCTGGACGCCATGGGTGACTTGTACATCGTGGGCAAACCTTTGCTGGCCGCCTACAGCGCCTTCCGTTCGGGCCACGGCATGAACAACCAGCTGCTGCGCGCACTGCTGGCCCAACCCGACGCCTACGAGATCGTGACCTTTGACAAGTCCAGCCAGGCTCCCAAAGGTTTTGCGGCCTTGCAGCCGGCCTGGTGAAGAATCACGCCAGACTGAGCTTGAGTGAGTCGCCCAACTCACTGTCGCTGTCTGGTCAGCGCGGGCGATGAGCCTGCGCTACGATGGGCTGCATGACCCTCAGTCGACAACAAATCACCCTGCTGATCATTCTGACTTTGGTCTGGGGCTTCAATTGGCCCATGCTCAAGTTGGGGGTCAACCACTACCCACCCTTGTCTTTCCGCAGTTTGAGCATGTGGATGGGCCTACCCTTTCTGGCGTTGGTGCTGTACGTCAAGAAAGTTTCCTTCAAAATTCCGAAGAAAGACTGGCCAGAGCTCATCAAGCTGGCGATCACCAACATGCTGGTCTGGCATGTGTTGATCATCCTGGCGGTACAAAATTTATCGAGTGGCCGGTCTGCGATTTTGGGTTACACCATGCCGATTTTTTCGGCCCTGATAGGCGTGCTCTGGTTCGGCGCGGCCATGCGCTGGCGGGCTTGGGCAGGCGTAGGCTGTGCTGCCCTCGGTGTGGTGCTCTTGCTTTGGCATGAATTCAGTGCCATCGCAGGAAAACCGCTGGGAATTGTGCTGGGTCTGATCGCGGCAGCTTTTTGGGGCTTAGGCACGCAGCAAATTCGCCACACCCGCATGCAAGTACCTACTTTGGCGATCGTGTTCTGGATGATCTGCATGAGCACATGGCTCATGAGCGCCCTGGCTTTTATCTTTGAGCGCAGAGACTGGGGGCCGATTCCCGACATCACCTGGGTATCGATTGTTTACAACGCTTTTGGCGTGTTTGTGTTTGCCCAAGCGGCCTGGCTTTCGTTGGCGCGCAATTTGCCCCCGCTAGCTTCCACACTGAGTGTGATGTTCATTCCGGTGTTGGGCGTTTTCAGCGGAGCCTACTTTCTCAATGAAGCCTTGCATTGGCAAGACTGGGCCGCCATTGTGCTGATCGTGCTGGCCATTGCTTCGGTGCTGTGGCCTGCCAGCACACCTCCAGCCCGTCAAGCGTCCGATACCTGACAAACCATGAACCAGGACCTGACCCTTTTGAATTCGGCCGCCTTGCACCAGGCCTATGCGCAAGGCCTCACCGACCCTGTGGCCGTGACCCGTGCCCACCTGGCCCGCATCGCGCAGCGCAACCCGGCATTGAAGGCCTTTGTGTATGTGTGCGAAGACCTGGCCTTGCAACAGGCCCAGGCCAGTGCCCAGCGTTGGTCCCGCGGGCAGCCGCTGGGGCCACTCGATGGGGTGGTGATGGCCCTCAAAGACAACATCGATGTGCTTGGCATGCCCTGTACTGCGGGCACAGCGGCCTACGCACAGCGCATGCCGGCGCACGATGCGCCCGTTTACCAGCGCCTGCGCGATGCCGGCATGGTGTTGTTGGGCAAGCTCATCATGCACGAAGCCGCCTTGGGGGCCACGACCGACAACTCGGTGTATGGCCGCTGCATCAACCCTTTGCGCGAAGGCTTCACGCCGGGTGGCTCCAGCGGTGGCTCTGCCGCTGCCGTGGCCGACCACCTGTGCACCATCGCCATGGGCACGGACACCATGGGCTCGGTTCGTATTCCGGCCGCTTATTGCGGCGTGATGGGCATGATCCCCACGCGCACGCGCATCCCCATGGACGGCATCGTACCCCTGAGCCCTACCCTGGATGTGGCGGGCCCACTGGCTCGCAGTGGCCACGACCTCGCGCAAACGATGGCCTGTCTCTTGGGTATCCGCCTGGCACCTGCTGCGCAGGCCAGCGTGTGGCGAGGTTTGCGTGTGGGCATCCTGCCGCAAACGGACGAGGTGGAAATGGCCCCGGCTGTGCGCCATGCCTGGCAGGCCACACAGCAGCGCCTTCAGACGCAAGGTGCGCAGGTGCAAACCGTGCTTTTGCCCGATTGGTCGCCTGCCCGAAACCGTTTGCACGCCTTGCTCATGAGTGAGTGGGAGGGGGCGGATTATTGGTTGAACGCCTTGGGCCCTGAGCTGCCCGGCTTGAGTGTCGGTTTGCAGAAAATGCTGCACTACGGTGCCCGGTTGAGCCCGGAAAAGCGGCAAACCAGCCAGGCTGACATCGACGGCTTGCGGGCGCAGGCTGGGGCTTTGTTTGCAGACATCGATGTCCTGCTCTTGCCCACCACGCCGCACACGAGTTTTGCCCACACCGATGCCGCACCTGCCAGTCAAGCCGACTGGGCGTGTCTGGCCAATCTGCTGGGGGCGCCCGCTTTGTCCTTTCCTTGCCCGACCGAGGGGTTGCCAGTGTCTTGCCAGTTGCTGTCCGCGCCCGGTCAGGACGAGCGCTTGCTCTCGCTGGCCTGTGCGCTCGACACGTTCTGGGACTGACGCCCGGTTTGCAGCTGGGCCCACAAAGGCCCCAAGTCCTTGGCCTGCGGCAGCGTCCCCACCAGCCCGATGAGTTGCTCAGCCTGCGCCACATCCCAGCCGCTGGCTTGCAGCAACTGAGCCGCCTTGGCCTTGACCTGTTCTGGGCTCAAGGGGTTTTCCGGATCGCCCAACACGTTGACCACCTCGCTGCTGTGGTGATTGCCGTTGGCCATGTGCAGGTGCAGCCGTGCGCCAAAGCTTTGCGGATAAGCCTCGTCTTGGGCTGGTCCACAGACCAAAGTCACACGTTCGCGCAGCGCGGCGCAAGCTGGGTCTGCCAGGGCCGCTGGCCCGGTGGCCTCCAGCCCAAACGCCCCGTGGCGCAGGGGCCAGGCCACGCCATGCTGCAAACTGAACTTGCCTTGCAAAGCCGTTTGCGGATGAGGCTGGTCAGCAAACGACAGCGCCACGCCGTAGGTTTCCAGTCGAATCCTGGTGATCTGATCGGGGTCGACCCCTTGGGCGTGCAGCTGCAACGCACACTCGATGGCGGGATGCACATGCCTGCAAGCGGGCCAAGGCTTGAAGCTGACCTCGTGCAGACGCCAGGCGCGCTCGGGTGGGGCTTGCAAAAGGGCTTGCGCCCGCGCTGCGTCCAAATTGCCGCCAGTGGCCTTCAGCCAACCCAAAGGGCCTTCCAGGATGGAAAAAGGGCCGGTCATGCCCGCTGCCGCCATGTCGGCGGCTACCAGGCCCGCTTGGGCACTGTGGCCTGCCGCCATCTGCTTGGCCAGACCCTGCTCCAGACGGCATTGCCAGACGCCCGCAGATTGCATACCGGCCAAAGCCAGTGCGTGTTGTGTCTGTGAGGCATCGAGCTTGAGCAAGCGGGCGCAAGCCATGGCGCTGGCAAAGACACCCGTTGTGGCGGTGCTGTACCACTGGGCGTAATGGGTTGGCCCACTGAGCAGCCCGAGCAAGATGGCGGTTTCGTAGCCCACCACCAATGCATCAAGCAAAGCTTGCGGGCTCGCGTTTTCGCGCTGGGCCATGGCCAGCGCTGCCGGGATGACGGTGTCGCCCGGGTGCACCACGGCCTCGCGGTGCACATCGTCCATTTCGTGGCAGCTGCCCAAAGCGCCATGCCAGCGGGCCGCTTCTGCGGCCTGCAAGCCGGGGTGACCGCACACCCAAATGGGGCCAGGCGCTTGCACCTGCGCCCATCGTTGCAGCACCGCACCCAGCTCGGTGGTTTGTCCCAAATGCGCACAGCCCAGCCAGTCGATCAGGTGCAGTGCGGCTCGCTCACGGTCAGCGCCATGCACAGGTCTGCGCAAAGCTGCCACCAGCCATTCGCTCCAGGGCGTTGGGGTGGCGTGGGTCATCATTGGCCCTTGAAACGGGGCGGCCTTTTTTCGTTGAAGGCGAGCACGCCCTCGCGCCGGTCTTCAGTATCCACCAGTTGGTTGTAGGCCTCGATCTCGAACCGGTAAGCCGTGCGCAATTCCATCTGGCCGCCGTAGCGGATGGATTTCTTGACTTGCCGCACCGACAGCGGGGCATTGCGTGCCATGGTTTGCGCCGTGCTCAGGGCTTGACCCAAGAGGTCTTCCGGTGCAATGGCCCTGTTGAGCAAGCCCCAGTCCAGCGCCTGCTGGGCAGTGAAGGCTTGGCCCGTCATGATGAGTTCCTTGGCTCGGCGCTCGCCAATCGCTCGGGGCAAGTTTTGTGTGCCACCCATGCCGGGCATGATGCCCAAGGTGACCTCAGGAAAAGCAAAGCGTGCGCTGCTGCTGGCGTAAATGAAATCGCAACAAAGGGCCAACTCCAGACCACCGCCATACGCGTGACCATTGACTGCCACGATCACGGGCAGCGGCAAATCCACCAAGGCCCAGCACATGCGTTCAAAGATTTCATGCTGGTGTGTCCATTGCGCCCGGGTCATGCCGTTGCGCTCCTTCAAGTCGCCGCCTGCGCAGAAAATTTTGGGTCCTGCGCCGGTCAGCACCACACAGCGCACGCCTTGTGCATCGTCGGTCAGCTTTTGCCAAAGGTCCAGCAATTCCTGCCCCATGCGCGTGTTGATGGCATTGCCGACAACGGGCCGGTTCAGTGTGACCTGCAGCACCCCATCTTCGTGAGATTGCAACAGGAGTGTTTCGAAGTCTTGCGAAAGGGCCATGGGCTTTTAAGCGGACAGTTGTTCAATTGGGCGCGTATTGCTGCCCGCCATCCACATGCAGCACCGTGCCGCTCAGGTAACTGCACACGGGGGATGAACAATGGACGGCCAAACGGGCAATTTCGTCGGGTTCGGCCAAGCGGCCAAACGGCAATTTCTGGGTCATCTCCAACCAGCGCGAAGCATCACCCAGTTTGCTGGCCGCTTGTTGTTTGAGCACGCCTTCGATGCGGTCGCTGCGGGTGGGGGAAGGGTTGATGCCAAACACACGCACGCCCTTGCGCGCGCTGCCCGCGCCAATGCCTTGGGTGAACGAGATCAAAGCACCGTTGGCTGCAGAGCCGCAGATGTATTCGTAACGTGGTGCCGCTCCGGCCATGCCGATGATGTTGCAAATCACACCACGGCCGCGTGATTCCATGGCCCCCAGATACAGACGGGTGAGGTTGATGTAGCTGAACAGCTTGAGTTCCCAAGACGCACGCCAGGCGTCTTCGGTAATGTCGTGGATGCTGCCACCCGGAATGGCGCCCGCGTTGTTGACCAAGATGTCTGCAGCCGGAAACAAGTTGAACAAGGCGCGGTCCGAGCCGGGCTGCGACAAATCGATTTCTGCGATCTCGGGAGCAGGCAAGCCCTCTTTGGCAAAAGCGGCCAAAGCGGCGTCCAGGTTGCTGCGCTGGCGCGACACCAGCACCGGCTTCGCACCTTCACGGGCAAAGTTCAGCGCAATGGCCAAGCCGATGCCTTTGGAGCCACCTGTGACGATGACTTGTTGTTGGTCGAGTTCGAGGTTCATGCAAAAGGCCTGCAAATGGGGCAAGTCAAGGGGCTTGCCCGGGTTTCAAAATCAAGACGGCGACAGGGGCTGCGCAACCTCATCAGGCGTTGGGTGCGGGCACCTGGGCGGTGTACCAGTCGGCAATCTGCCCGCCGGTCATGAAGCACACTTGGGGTGACTTCATCAGCAAGTCCAACATGCGCTCGAAGCTCGCAAATCGATGAGGCACACCAATCAGGTGCGGATGCAGACCAATGGCCAGCACGCGCGGGTGTGTCGCCGCTTCGCGTTCAAACAAGGCCAGCGTGCGTGCCAGGCGCTCATACATTTCATCGCTGGTGTGTTTCTCGATGGCATAGACAATCGAGTCGTTGATTTCCAGGTTGTAGGGCATGGCCAACAAAGGGCCGTTGCGTGTTTGCATCCAACTGGGCACATCGTCCACCACCCAGTCAAACACATAATCCACGCCCTGCTTTTTCAGCAACTCGGGGGTGTCGTGTGTTTCGCGCAAACCGGGGCTGAGCCAGCCTCGGGGGCGCTGGCCCGTGAAGCGCTCGATCATGTCCAGGCTCATGGCGATCAACGATTCTTCGGACTCGCCCTGGTTGTGGTTCAGGCTTTTTTGGTGCACCCCGTGGCCAATGAACTCCCAGCCCGCATCGTGCATGGCTTGCGCAGCGTGCGGGTAGGCGTTGATGACCCCGGCGTTGAAGCTGGTGGAGGCGGGCAGGCCACGGTCCTGGATGGCCCGCAGAATGCGCGGCAGACCGGCCCGCATGCCGTAGTCGGCCCAGCTGAAGTTGGGCACATCGGGCACCGTCTCTTTGCCGTGCGGCGGCGTGATGATGGTGCGCGGCATGCTCGACTCGAATTGCCAGTGCTCCACGTTCACCACCAATTGCACCATGATGGCACCTTCAGGCGCGGCCTTCA
>JBIKHW010000115.1:0-9222 GCA_044361935.1 Limnohabitans sp.
CCCACTTAGGACCGGCAATGGCACCCACCTCTTGCACATGACCCACGGTTTCGTGACCCAAAATGGTGGGGCCTTTCATCTTGGGCAGGTCTTGGAAAAACATCCAGTCACTGCCACACACACCCGTGATCGCCACCTTGAGCAAACCCGCATTGGATTTGGGTTCGGGGGTCTCGAAATTTCGAATTTCGATGCGGCTATCTTGTAGCGCAACAGCGGCTTTAAACCTAAGACCCATGGGAAAGCTCCAGTCCAAATGCAAGTTCAAACAGTGGCGTGTGGTTTGCCGGGTTCGGCGCGGAACGCTTCTTTGGCAGCCTCTTTGAAGACCAAGTCTCGCTTGAGCAAAATGGCAACAGAGCGGATTTTTTGGTGCTCAGGATCGAGCCCGGGCAGTTTGTAATCCGGATCGGCGGCCAAGGCTTTGGCAGCCTTCATCAGACGTTGACGGGTCATGATGATGCCGTTGTCTGTGGACACCAAGTTTTCTTTGGTTCGATTTTGAATGGCCCCCATGCTTTCCTGGAGGGAGGCGTCTTGCATGCCAATGCCTTCAATGCCGCTGTACAAGCTGCCTTCTCGCTGAGCTTGGCGGTCCATGAGGTAGTCGTTTTCTGCGCGCTGCAAGGGCACATAGTTTTTATCCACCAAGACGTGAATGCCTGCGCCACCGATCATGGCTTGACGTTCGGCATCGGTCAAAGGCCGTGTTGGATGGTAGTCAAAGCTCCATGTCCAGCAGGAGGTGTCGTTGATGGGCACCCAAAAATGACCGTGCACAGGGTGATCACCGCGTGGGGGCACCATGGTAAAGCAAGGCATGATCCATGGCGTCACACGCCAGTAGTACTGGTCATCCTCGGCATTGCGGCGCGCACCCACCAGCAAACCGCCATCGGCTTCCACCACTTCAAACACCGGGCTCAAATCGTTGAGGTTGTACTGGTTGCCCTTCGCACCCTTGAACAAGGGGTCACGGCTGAGTGAGGCACTGTGCAAAAAGGACACGTGGCTGGAATCGATGCCACCTTCCAGGGCCTGCAGCCAATTGCTGGCCTGCAATCGCTTGGACATGTAAGAGTGGGACAAAGGCAAGGTGGCGAATTCCCACTCGGGCAAGGCAGGTTGACGTTCAGGTGGACCCATGTAGACCCAAATCACGCCACCACGTTCAACCATGGGATAGGACTTGAGCTTGATGCGATCGGCATAACCACTGTTCGGCTCGGAGGGCACTTCGACACACTGGCCTGTGATGTCGTACTTCCACCCATGGTACGGGCAACGGATACCGCCTTCTTCGTTGCGGCCAAACCAAAGCGACACCCCCCTGTGTGCGCAGAATTCATCCACCAAGCCCAGACGACCTTCGGAATCGCGGAAAGCCAACATTTTTTCAGACAACAACTCCAAACGCACAGGCTCACAATCGGGTGTTGGCAACTGCTCGGACAGCAAAGCGGGCAACCAATAGCGACGAAAAACGTCACCCATTGGCGTGCCAGGGCCGGTTTGCGTGACCAAGTCGTTTTGTTCTTTTTTCAACATGCTGGTATTTCCTGATACTTAAAAAAATGGAACTATTTTGGGATTAACCCCCAAGAAAAATGTTCATCATGAAGGAACGCGTTTCTTGCATTCGAAACAAGGTTATCATTGCCATCTTGATTTTGTCAACCGGAGATTCACTATGACAGGCCCATGCAAATATCTCTCACTCTGCAAATCATCTGAAGTAGCGCCAGGTAAAGCCATCAAGATTGAGAAGGATGGACTGACATTGGCCGTGTTCAACATTGAAGGTGAGTTCTTCGTCACAGATGACGTTTGCACACACGGGCCTGGCTCTTTGTCTGAAGGTGAAATCGACGGCGATGTGGTGGAGTGTGATTTCCACAATGGTTCATTCAACATCCGGACAGGTGAAGTTGTCGCCCCACCCTGCATGATCCCATTGAAGACCTACAAAGCACGCCTGCATGACGGCGCGGTAGAAATCGAGAACTGAAACCGACTTTGGCACCCAAAAAAAACGGCCCATGAGGGCCGTTTTTGTTTCGGCGTCAGAACCCATCAATCGGTTTTGACTTGTTTCACCATGGGTGCCCATTGCTTGATCTCTGAAGCAATGAATTGGTTGAAACGGGGCACATCAAAATCAAATGTTTCCATGGAAGTTTTGATCAGCTGCTCTTGCGCCTGTGGAGAGCTCATGACCTTTCGGACGGCGGCGTTCAGACGCGCAACCAATTCGGGTGACATGCCAGGGGGACCCGACAGAGAGAACCAAGTCACGCCCGTGAGTGTTGGATAGCCCAACTCTGTAAAGGTCGGCACATCGGGAAAGGCCGGTAAACGCTTTGAGGAAGATGCGGCAAGCAAGCGCACCTTGCCAGACTTGACCTGAGTGGCTGCAGTGCTCAAGGTGGTGAAAGAAGCGGGGATGTGTCCTGCCACCAAGTCCGCAACCGCAGGCGCAGCGCCTTTGTAGGCAATGTGCTGCATGGGCGTCTTGGTCAAGACTTCAAAGGCTTCACCAATCAGGTAGCCATGCGTACCTTGACCGGGCGACCCCCAGCTGATGCCCTTGGGTGTGGCATTGGCCATGCTGATGAAACTTTTGACGTCGGTCGCACTGACACTGGAATTGACGGCCAACGCGATCGGGGGGCCACCCAAAATGGCAATGTGTGTGAAGTCTTTGAGAGGGTCAAAGACTTTCGGGTTTTCGAGCGGCGCAATGACATGAGAGGCAACACCAGACACCACCAAGGTGTATCCGTCTGGTGCAGACTTTGAGACTATTTGAGATCCAAGAACTCCGCCAGCGCCACCCTTGTTTTCAATGATGAAGGTCTGTTTGAAAATGTCACCCAGGCCATTGGCCACCAGTCGACCCAAGGCATCCGAACTGCCACCAGCAGCAAACGGAACAATGATTTTGACCGGCTTATTGGGCCATGTTGCGTCTTGGGAAAAAGCTGACATTGGCAGACAAGCGATCGGCATCATGACAGCCAACAAAAGATTCTTGCATCGAAAATTCATTTAAATCTCAGGGGTTGAATGTGGATCTGAAGTCCTGAAATTGCTAGATTCAGCGACAGCTCATTTTGTGTGCAAGCCAGAGAGTGTCAATAGGGACACTACGTATTACTGCAAAGGCAAGTCAAAGATATTGGCTCAAATTGACTCACATGGTCGCCTGGCTTCTGTGACAGGTTTCCAACCCACCAGCCCAGCACCAACGACGATCAACGCTATGCACGGCGGAGGTGTTGTCATGAAGTTGACGGCCAACTTGCAGTCATGAAACATTTTTTATGTACGCCCAACGACACCTGTTTGACAGCATCGCGCCGCACGGCCCGGTATGCTCAGGCTTGTTTCTTGTATGACAACCACATGAGTCAACACTTCACTCCCGTCTCCAGCGGCGCACGCCTGTCCGACCAGGTAGCGGATCAACTGAGCGCCGAGATCAAGCAAGGGCGACTGGCCCCAGGCGACAAGTTGCCCACCGAGGCGCGATTGGTCGAGCAGTTCGCCGTCAGCCGCACCGTGGTGCGCGAGGCGGTGTCGCGCCTCAAATCGCTGGGCTTGGTGGATTCGCGCCAGGGCAGTGGGGTGTTTGTAAGTGCGCAGCAGCCTTTTGCGCCCTTGAATTTCGAAGCCCGGCATGCCGCTTCGCAAGAAGCCGTGGTCCAGATGGTGGAGGTGCGCCGCGCCCTGGAGGCCGAGGTGGCTGCGCTGGCGGCCGAGCGGCGCAGCGCCAGCGACCTGCGGGCCATTGAGCAGGCGGTTCAGGCGCTGGACCAGGCTGTGCAGTCAGGTGGTGATGGCGTGGCCGAAGACGTGAACTTTCACCGCGCCATTGCCGAGGCCACGTGCAATCCATTTTTGATTCAGACGCTGAGTTATCTCAGCCAGTTTTTGCACGGCGCCACACAGGTGACACGCGCCAACGAGGCCCGGCGCGGGGACTTTGCCGCCGCTGTGCGCAGCGAACACCAGGCCATCCTCAAGGCCATCCAAGCGGGCAACCCCACTGAGGCCAGGCAAGCCGCCGCCGCGCACATGGGCAACGCCATTGAGCGCATTCGCAAAGCCGACCCGGTGTTCTGGGCCCAAGAAGGCGAGCGCCTGGCGCAGCCCCTGGTCAAGGGGCTGCGGGGCTGAATCACTCCGCCTTGATGTTGGCGGCTTTGACCACCGCCGCATACCGCGAGAGGTCTCGTGCCATGTCGCGCCCAAAGCGCTCTGGGCCGCCAGGGCTGGCGGTGATGCCCAAGGTGTTCAGGCGATCACGCACAGCCGGGTCGTTCAGCACCGTATTCAATTCGGTGTTGAGCCTGTCCACAATGGCCCGGGGCGTATTGGCTGGCGCCAGCAAACCGACCCAGGAGTTGATGTCGAAATCGGCGATGCCCGATTCGATGAAGGTCGGCACATCGGGCATGGACGGGGCACGTTGCGCACTGGACACGGCCACGGCGTGCAGCTTGCCCGACTTGACGTGCGAAATCGCGCCCGCCACAGCGGTGTACACCAGCGGAATGGAGCCGCCCATCACATCGATCATGGCCTGACCACCCCCTTTGTAGGGGATGTGCGTGAGGTTGGCACCGGTGCGTTGCTTGAGCAATTCACCGGCAATGTGAGGTGTGCCGCCCGTGCCGGAGGTGCCATACGACAAACCACCCGATTGTGTTTTGGACAGGGCGATCACTTGCTGCAGGGTCTTAGCAGGCACACCGGGGTTCGAGACCAGAATCAAAATCGCGTCGCCAATCTTGCCGATGGGGGCAAAGTCTTTGGCCGTGTCAAACCCCACCTTCGGGAACACATGCGGGTTGATCACCATCGTGCCGTCAAAGCCCAAAAGCAAGGTGTAGCCATCGGGCGCGGCCGTGGCCACCATTTGTGTGCCGATATTGCCCGAGGCACCGGGCTTGTTGTCCACGACCACCTGCTGGCCCAGCCGCTTCGACAGCTGCTCGGCGATGAGTCGGCCGCTGGTGTCGGTCACGCCGCCGGGGGCAAAGGGCACGACCAAGCGGATCGGTTTGTTGGGGTAGGCCGCTTGTGCGGCGGCGGTGCCAGCGCCCAAGGCCAGGCTAGCCGTGATGCTGGTTGCCAACAGGGTTTTCAGCCAGTGGCGGCGGGGTGATGGTGTTTGAAAGGGCATGCAGGTCTCCGTGTGGTTTTGGTTGGTTGAAAGTCAGTCGGTTTCAGCGTAGCGCTTTTCAAAAGCCCACACGTCTTCAAAACCCATGAGGCGGGTCAGGTCGGCGAAGTCGTACAAAGGCGTGCTGCCCTTGGCCGACGAGCCCGTGTCCTTGAACTGTTGGTACACCTGCGTCATGGCCTGCACTCCGGCCAGCAAAGCGGTCACGGGAAAGATGGCGATCTTGTAGCCCAGCGCTTCCAGCTCTGGTTTCGTCAGCACCGGGGTGCGGCCTTTTTCGACCATGTTGGCCACCAGCGGCACATCAAAGCTCTGGCCAATGCGGCGCATCTCTTCTTCGGACTCGGGTGACTCCACAAACAAGATGTCGGCACCGGCTTTGGCATAAGCCTCGGCCCGGCGCAATGCTTCATCGAGGCCCAGCGTGGTGCGGGCGTCGGTGCGGGCGATGATCAAAAAGTCTTTGGACTCGCGCGAGTCCACCGCCACCTGAATCTTGCGCACCATGTCGGCCATGGGGATGACGCGGCGGCCCGGCGTGTGGCCGCACTTTTTGGGGAACTCTTGGTCTTCGAGCTGGATGGCGCAAGCGCCTGCGGCTTCGTAGCCCCGGATGGTGTGGCGCATGTTCAGCAAGCCGCCGTAGCCCGTGTCGGCATCGGCAATCAAGGGCGTGCGGGCCATGCCTGCCATGGCGGTGACGCGGCCCACCATGTCGCTGTAAGTGGCCAGGCCCGCATCGGGCAAGCCCATGTGCGAGGCCACCGTGCCGTAGCCGGTCATGTACAGCGCATCAAAGCCAAAGCTGTCGGCCAGGCGCAGCGACACCATGTCGAACACACCGGGGGCGACCACCAGGCCGGGTTGGTTCAATCGCGCACGCAGCGCAGAGGTTTTAGAGTTCATGGAGCAGGACTCGTGCAAGAGTGATTAAATTGACAGGATCAGAATTTTTGATTTCATCAGAGAAGCACCCCATGGACCTGCACTTAAGCGACAAGCACATCCTCATCACCGGCGGCAGCAAAGGCATTGGCCTGGCCTGTGCGCAGGGCTTTTTGGTCGAGGGCGCTCGTGTGAGCCTGGTCTCGCGTGACAGCGCCAACCTGGACGCCGCAAAAGCGCAGCTGCAAGCCGCATTTCCCGTCGAGCGCATCCACACCGTGGCCGCCAATTTGCGCGACGCATCGGCTGCGCTGGCTGCGTTGGATGCGGCAGAAGCCGCGTTCGGCCCCGTCGACGTGTTGGTCAATTCGGCGGGCGCGGCCAAACGCACACCGGCCTCCGAGCTCACGCCCGAGGCTTTTGCTGACGCCATGCAGGCCAAGTACTTCACCACCATCCACATGCTCACGCCGTGCATCCAGCGCATGGCCGCACGCGGACAAGGCGTGGTGGTGAACGTGGTGGGCAACGGCGGCAAGGTGGCCAGCCCCATCCACCTGCCCGGCGGCGCAGCCAATGCCGCGCTGATGCTGGTGAGCGCAGGCATGGCCGCCGCGTATGGCGGGCAGGGCATCCGCGTGAACGCGGTCAACCCGGGCCTGACGCTGACCGACCGTCTGAACGAGGGCCTGGCCGCTGAAGCCCGACTCAAAGGCATCAGCCCCGATGAGGTCATGGCGCAATCGGTCGCCAAGATCCCGCTGGGCCGCATGGCCGAGCCCGAGGAAATCGCCAACGCGGTGCTGTTTTTGGCCTCGTCCAAGGCCAGTTACGTCACCGGCATTTGCATGAGCATGGACGGGGCGCTCAACCCGATCGTGGTGTGATGCGCCGCTGCGTTGGGCGCTTTAAGGGGCTGGGGCTGCTCCTGGTTCTGTGCGTCTCGATGGTCCTGAGTTCCGCACATGCCGAGCCCGCGCCTTTGCAAACCGTGCCCTCGGTCGACGTGCCGCGCTACATGGGCACTTGGCACGAGATCGCCAAGTACCCGAATTGGTTTCAGAAGAAATGCGCCAGCAGCACACAGGCCACCTACACGCTTCAAGCCGATGGCCGGGTGCAGGTGCTCAACCGCTGTAAAACCGACAAGGGCGAATGGAGCGAGGCGCTGGGCGCGGCACGCCAAATCGGCGGGCCCAATTCACCTCGGCTCAAGGTGCGCTTTGCCCCTGAGTGGTTGTCCTTCATCCCCATGGTCTGGGGTGATTACTGGATCATTGACCTAGATTCGAGCTACCAGTGGGTGGTGGTGAGCGAGCCTGATCGAGACTACCTGTGGATCCTCTCGCGCACCCCGCAAATGCCAGCAGCCACCTATCAGGAGTTGCTGGGCAGACTGCACGACCGGGGCTTCGACCTCCAACGGATCGAGCCCAGTCGGCCTTGAAGGTTCGCATCATTGCTGATCCGCCCCGATGATGTTTGCAGGTGTCCGTGCTGAAGGACGAGCTTTGTCATCCCAGCCTTTCACTTTGTCATCCCGGCCTTGAGCCGGGATCCATGTCACCCCGCAAGCATTTACAAAGGGCTGCGGTGCGCACTGGATCCCGGGTCTTCGCCCGGGATGACGAAAGTTTGGACGCCATGAATGCTTCGACTCGATCGTGCCGAATCATTTAAAAAATGTCGGGCCGTCACGTCAAGCCTCCACCTTCGATGAAGTGCCGGATGAAAGGCTTGCGCCTCAGTGCGCCGCTTCGGCCACGCGCACCTGGGCAGCTTCATTGGTTTGCAACCAGCCTTGGCTGGCAGCGTCTTGTGCCAGCTGGGCGATCAGGGCGCGGGCATCGGCGTTGACCAGGGCCACAGGTTGCAGGCGCAGCGCGGCGTCCGAAAAATGGTGCACCACTTCGGCCACATCGTCAGCGTCCAGGGCTGTGGGTTTGTACACAGGGCTGCAAGAAACTTTTTGGCCCAGAGCGCGGTAAAACACCGCGGCCAAATGGCTTGACGCACCGTACACGCTGCGCTGCTGGCCAGCGGCGGTCACACGCAAGGTGTAGCCGTATTTGCCTTTGACGCACTCGGCCTGGGTGATGTCTTTCAGCGCAAAGTGGTGCACCAGGGTGCCGGTGTCGTTTTCTGAGACCAGCAGTTGGCGGTCGGTCAGCAACCACAGGCCACGGCCGGACAAGACCACGCGTCCCAGCACATAACCCAGCACCCGCTCGTCGGGCTGGATGTGGTTGCGCATCTGGTCCACATCGGCTTGCTTGAGCAGCTGAGCGCCGTAGGGATTGTTGCCCTCGATCAGCAGTTCACTCAGTTCATTGCCGTTTTTCAAAAAGTCCAGCCAGGCCATAAGCTCTCCAAAATTTAACCCGACATGTTCGGCCATGGACCGATGTGCAGACCCATCGCCCATGCAAAGGGCTTGTTTTGTGCCGGGTTATTCATTCGACAAATCGAGTTTTGGCGCGGGCCATTGCCCTTGACCCTGCACGGCAGCGCCCGCTGAACCACACTGGGGGTTTTCCAAACCATCAGCCCATGGCCAGACCTTCATTTTTTCAATCGCCCTTGCTCGCGCAGCTGCAAACGCAGATCGAAGCGCAGATCAAGGACCAGTTGGGCCAACGCGTGCGGGCCATGACCGGGGCCACGGGCGATGCACGGGACTTCTTGCAGCCTGCGGGTGACCCGGGACTGTTTGGCCCCGACTCGGCCGCCTGGCAGGTGCATGCCCACTTCGTGGCCATGATGACCGGTGGCTTGTCATCGCTCATGCTGCAGGCCCTGCACCCCCGGGCGCTGGCCGCCGTGTGGGACCACTCCAGTTTTCGCACCCAGCTGCAGTCGCGGCTGGGCCGCACGGCCTTGTTTGTGGCCACCACCACTTATGGCGGCAAGGCGGCGGCCTTGCAAACCATCGAGCGGGTCAACCGCATCCACGCGCACATTCGAGGCACCTTGCCCGATGGCACGCCCTATGTTGCCAACGACCCCGAACTGATCCGCTGGGTGCACCTGGGCGAGACCACGAGTTTTTTGCGGGCCTACCAAGACCTGTCGCTGCAGCCTTTGCGCACGGACAGGCAAGACCTGTACTTTGCCGAAATGGCGCAAATCGGCGAGCGTTTGGGCGCGCA
>JBIKHW010000116.1:0-9212 GCA_044361935.1 Limnohabitans sp.
TCGGCCCGATTGAACAACTGGTTCAAGCGGGGCATCAGCTTTTTGGGCGCAGCCGGGTCCAAAAACCCAATGTCGGTCAGCGCCTGCTCCCAATGCGTGAGCATGCCCGCCACTTGTTGTGCGTCGGCCTTGTCGGCGGGGGGCACAGCGTCCTGCACCGGAAAGCCCCCCAGTGCCACCCGCCAGTCGTAGGCGATGACCT
The DNA here is from genome assembly GCA_044361935.1 of Limnohabitans sp. Classification (GTDB taxonomy): domain Bacteria; phylum Pseudomonadota; class Gammaproteobacteria; order Burkholderiales; family Burkholderiaceae_C; genus Limnohabitans_A. The sequence goes on from JBIKHW010000116.1 coordinate 203, forward strand.
GAATGGCCGAGCCCAGATTGAGCGAGCCGAACTGTGGATTCGTCGGGATCGACAGCGCCACATGGCAGCGGTAAACGTCCTCGTTTTTCATGCCAAAGCGCTCGGAGCCAAACAAGAAGGCCACGCATTGATCGGGTGCACCGGGCCGGGTCAGCTCGGCAAAATGCTCTCGCGGTGAACGGGTGGGTGGGCCAAAGTCGCGCGGGGTCATGGCCGTAGCGCACAAATGGGTCACACCCTCCAAAGCTTCTTCGAGGGTGTCGACCACGCGGGCCTTGGCCAACACGTCGATGGCCCCACTGGCGCGTTGGATGGTTTCTTCTTTGCGCAGCACATTCGGCCAGCGCGGCGCCACCAACACCAAGTCGTCAAAGCCCATGACCTTCAGTGCCCGGGCGGCAGCGCCCACGTTGCCGGCATGGCTGGTTTCTATCAAGATGAATCGCGTTTGCATGCCCCGATTGTCCACGCTCGCCAGCGCTCACCCACCAGCGCCAAAACCCGCCATGCAGCCGTTATGCCGGACCAGCCCGCTTTTCATGAGAAAATCCATTCCTTGTCGCCGCGATCGTGCGTGCGTTGTACCCGTTCTTCACACAATTCATGTCGTCCAACCTCCACCCCATGCTCAACGTGGCCATCAAGGCTGCACGCGCTGCTGGCGCCATCATCAACCGCGCTGCGCTCGACGTTGAAGCGGTCCGCATCTCGCAAAAGCAGGTCAATGACTTCGTCACCGAAGTCGACCACGCCAGCGAAAAAGTCATCATCGAGACCTTGCTGACCGCCTACCCTGACCACGGTATCCTGGCCGAAGAGTCGGGCCGCGAATTCGGCAACCCACTCGCTGACCACATCTGGATCATCGACCCCCTGGACGGCACGACCAACTTCATACACGGCTTCCCCGTTTATTGCGTGAGCATTGCCCTGCAAGTGCGCGGCAAGATCGAGCAAGCCGTCATTTACGACCCCACCCGCAACGACCTGTTCACCGCCACCAAAGGCCGTGGCGCCTTCATGAACGACCGCCGCCTGCGCGTGAGCAAGCGCATCCGCCTGCAGGAATGCATCATCTCCACCGGTTTCCCCTTCCGCAAGGGCGACAACTTCAACCAGTACTTGCGCATGATGGGCGACGTGATGCAGCGCACCGCAGGCCTGCGCCGCCCGGGTTCCGCCGCACTTGATCTGGCCTATGTGGCCGCAGGCTTCACCGACGGCTTCTTTGAAACAGGCTTGTCGCCTTGGGACGTGGCTGCAGGCTCGCTGCTGGTGACCGAAGCCGGAGGCCTGATCGGCAACTTCACGGGTGAATCCGACTTTTTGGAACAAAAAGAATGCCTGGCCGGTGCGCCGCGCATTTACGGCCAACTGGTCACCATCTTGGGCAAGTACAGCAAATTTGCCAGCGCGGGCGACAAAGCCAATGTGCGCACCGCCGTGGACGCCTTGAGCCGCGATCGCACCGACGACACGCACAACCCAGAAGCCGAGGCCTCGGACAGTGGCAAAGCTGATAGCGCTGATGCGAGCCAAGAGTAGCGCAAGGACGCTCCGTTTTAAGTTCACGACTGACGCTGCCAAGCAGCGTCTTCAGCTCAAAAAAAAAGCACCTCGGATGAGGTGCTTTTTTGTACTGGATAGCCGATCAGTTGCCGGCCGTTGACTCATCTCCTGAATCGGCCACGGCTGGTGGCAATCGCATGGCCAGCACCTTGTCGATGGCGCGGCCATCCATGTCCACGATCTCCAGTTTCCAGCCTTCCCACTGCACCGAATCGGCCACCTTGGGCAAGGTGCCGGTCAGCAGCATGATCATGCCGCTCAGGGTGTGGTAGCGGCCCCGCTCTTCTTCGGGCACCTCTTCCAGGCCCAAACGGTCTTTCAACTCGGGCACAGGAATGTGGCCATCCAGCAGCCAGCTGCCGTCGTCGCGCTGCACCGCCCAAGAGGTTTCGGGGTCGCGCGGCTGAAACTCACCCGTGATCGCCTCGATCAGGTCTTGCAACGTGATGATGCCCTGTACCTCGCCGTACTCGTCAATCACAAAGGCCATGTGCACATCGGACAGCCTGAAGTTGTCGAGCAACTCCATGCCGGTGATGGTCTCGGGCACATACAAAGGCGCTTGCAGCGCTTGTTCGCGCAGCGACTGCGATTTGTCTTTCAAGGCACGCGCCAGCCACTGGCGGGCGTTGATCACGCCCAAGATGTTTTCAATGCCGCCCTGCACCACCGGAAAGCGGGCATGGTCCGACTCTTCGATGTGGCGTAAGTTGTCCTCGAAAGAGTCGTCCACATCCAGGCAGACGATGTCGGCACGCGGCACCATGAGCGAGCCGATTTGCCGGTCGTCCAGGCGGAACACGTTGCGCACCATGGTGTGCTCGTGCGACTCGATCACACCTGCCGAAGTGCCCTCGACCAGCATGGCGTGGATTTCTTCCTCGGTCACCGGCGTGCCCTTGGTCTCTTTCACGCCCATCAGGCGCAGCAAAGCGCGGGTCGACGCCGACAACAAAATCACAAAAGGCTTGGTGGCCAGCGCCAAAAAGTTGATGGGCCGGGCCACCAGACGGGCAAAGGTCTCGGGGTAAGACTGGCCAATGCGCTTGGGCACCAACTCGCCCACCACAATCGAGAAGTAAGTGATCGTCAGAACCACAATCCCGGTGGCGGCAAAGCTGGCATATGCAAGTGGGACGCCCAAAGACACCATCCACATGGCCATGGGTGCGGCCAAAGCGGCCTCTCCCACGATACCGTTCAAAACACCGATGGAGGTGATACCGATCTGGATGGTGGACAAAAAACGTGTGGGGTCTTCACCCAATTTGACAGCCGCTGCGGCGCCGCTGTCGCCCTCATCGATGAGTTTCTGAAGCCGGGCTTTGCGGGCAGTGACCAAGGCAATCTCGGACATGGCAAACACCCCGTTCAGACAGATGAGGGCAAAAAGTATCGCTATTTCCATACAACGGGCTCGTTTGAGCCCTGAGAGTTGAGCAGAGTACATTGTAAGTAAATGCAATAGAGCCCCCCGCGCCGAATAAAATCAGCCCTGCCTCACCACTGCTTCCTGCCCCGGTGATCCCTGCCGAATCGGCCCAGCCTTTGATGCCCAACGACACCTCTCCTGCCCCCAGCCCCGCCGACTACGCTGGCCACACGCCCATGATGGCCCAGTACTTGGGCATCAAGGCGGCGTTTCCAGACACGCTGGTGTTCTACCGCATGGGCGACTTTTACGAGTTGTTCTTTGCAGACGCCGAAAAAGCCGCAGGCCTGCTCGACATCACCTTGACGCGCCGGGGCCAGTCGGCAGGGCAGCCCGTCCTCATGGCGGGTGTGCCTTTTCATTCAATGGAAACCTACCTGGCCCGCCTGATCAAGCTCGGCGAGTCGGTCGCCATCTGTGAGCAAGTGGGCGATGTGGCCACATCCAAAGGTCCGGTCGAACGCAAAGTGGTGCGTGTGGTCACCCCCGGCACCCTGACCGACACCGAACTGCTGTCTGACAAAAGTGAAGCGATTTTGCTGGCCGTGCACCAAGCGGGCAAGAACCGCTGCGGGCTGGCGTGGCTGAGCGTCACACAAGGCGTGGTGCATTTGGCCGAATGCGGCCAAGAAGAGCTGGCCGACTGGATCGACCGCATCGCGCCCAGCGAATTACTGGCCAGCGCGGGCATGACACCCACCTTTGAGCAAAAACTGCGCGGCCTCAAAACCGCAGGCCGGGGCAGCTGGTCTTTTGCCATGCGGCCCGATTTTCAGTTTGACGCAGGCTTGGGTCAGCGCAAACTGCTGGAGCAACTGCAAGCCGCGTCGCTGGCCGCTTGGAGCGCAGACACCTTGGCCGACGCGCACGCCGCAGCCGCAGCCTTGCTCACTTACGCCGAACACACCCAAGGCCGCAGCCTGCCGCATGTGCAGCGGGTTCAGGTTCAGCGATCGGACGCGCTCATTGACTTGCCCGCCAGCACGCGACGCAATTTGGAGCTGACACAAACCCTGCGCGGTGAAAGCGCTGCAGATTCGCCCACGCTGTTTGCGCTGCTGGACAGCTGCATGACCGGCATGGGCAGCCGCCTGCTCAAAAGCTGGCTGCTCAGTCCGCCGCGTGACCGCAATGTGGCTCAGCAGCGTTTGCTGGCGATTGACGTTCTTTCATCAGTCCCGCGCACAGGGGAACCCATGGATCCTCGGGTCAAGCCCGAGGATGACATCAAGAAGTTCGAACACGACCTGCGTCATTCAGGTCCCGTTTACAAACACCTGCGCGAACAACTCAAAGGCGCGAGCGACGTGGAGCGCATCACCGCCCGCACCGCGCTGCGCCAAGTGCGCCCGCGCGAGCTGGTGGCCCTGCGCCATGCCCTGGCGCGTGCGGCGGCGCTGTCTGTTCAACTGCAAGCGCTTCAGCCCGAGCCCGGCACCCTGCTGGCGGGCATGGCCCGATGGCTCACACCGCCCACAAACTGCGCCGAGCTGCTGCAGATGGCCTTGCTCGAAGAGCCCGCTGCGCTGGTGCGTGATGGGGGCGTGATCGCCGACGGTCTGGACGCCGAGCTGGACGAGCTGCGCGGCATCCAAACCAACTGCGATGCCTTCTTGCTCGACCTGGAAACCCGCGAGAAAGAGCGCACCGGCATTGCCAACCTGCGCGTGCAGTTCAACAAGGTGCATGGCTTTTACATTGAGGTCACACAAGGGCAACTCGACAAAGTGCCCGATGACTACCGCCGCCGCCAGACCCTGAAAAACGCCGAGCGCTTCATCACGCCCGAACTCAAGACTTTTGAAGACAAAGCCCTGTCAGCGCAAGAACGCGCCTTGGCCCGCGAGAAGTGGCTCTACGAAGGCCTGCTCGACCAACTGCAGCCCTATGTGCCCGCACTCACCGCACTGGCGCAAGCCATGGCCAGCCTGGACGTGCTGTGCGCCCTGACCGAGCGCTCGCTCACCCTGAACTGGTGCGCCCCGGAGTTCACCAAAGAACCTTGTATCGAAATCCGCCAAGGCCGCCACCCGGTGGTCGAGGCGCGGCTGGCCCAGATGTCTGGGGCCAGCTTCATTGCCAACGACACGCTGATGGGGCCACGCCAGCGTCTGCAGATCATCACCGGCCCCAACATGGGCGGCAAATCGACCTACATGCGCCAGGTGGCGCTGATCGTGCTGCTGGCCAGCATCGGCAGCCATGTACCCGCCAGCCGCTGCCGCCTGGGGCCGATCGACGCGATCCACACCCGCATCGGCGCGGCCGACGACCTGGCCAACGCGCAATCGACCTTCATGCTGGAGATGACCGAGGCCGCGCAAATTTTGCACAGCGCCACGCCCCACAGCCTGGTGCTGATGGACGAGATTGGGCGCGGCACCTCCACCTTTGACGGACTGGCTTTGGCCAGCGGCATCGCTACGCACCTGCACAACAAAACGCAGGCCTTTGCTCTGTTTGCCACACACTACTTTGAGCTCACCGATTTCCCGGCCACACACACCGCCGCTGTGAATATGCATGTGAGCGCCGCCGAATCGGGCGCATCCATCGTCTTTTTGCACGAACTGCAACCCGGCCCCGCCAGCAAGAGTTATGGCGTGCAGGTGGCGCGGCTGGCGGGCATGCCTGCGGCCGTGCTCAACCATGCACGCCACGCGCTGAGCGCCCTGGAAGCCGGGGCCAACGAAAGCCGCCAACAGGTGGACCTGTTTGCCGCGCCCCCCGAATCCGAAGCTACGGGCCCCAGCCCCATCGAAGTGGCGCTGGCCCAAATCAACCCCGACGCTTTGAGTCCCCGCGAAGCGCTCGACGCCCTGTATGCCTTGCAGCGTTTGCTGCCCAAAAGTTAAAGAGCCCCCACATGACCTACTGTGTTGCCGTCAAAACCCGCGCCGGGCTGGTGTTCTTGTCCGACTCCCGCACCAACGCGGGCCTGGACCAGATCAGCACCTTCCGCAAAATGATCGTTTATGAAAAAGCGGGCGACCGCTTCATGACGCTGTTGTCGGCAGGCAACCTGAGCATCTCGCAATCGGTGCGCGAAGTGCTGCAAATCGAGAAACTGGTCGAGCCCGGGCAAGACGAACCCCTGACCATCTGGAACGCCAAAAGCATGTTCGACGCCACCCGCGTGCTGGGCGCGGCCGTGCGCCGCGTGTACGAGCGCGATGCCGCTGCCCTGCGTGCCTCGGGCGTGGAGTTCAACGTGTCCATGATTTTTGGCGGCCAGATCGGCGGCGAAGGCATGCGCCTGTTTCAGGTGTACTCGCCCGGCAACTTCATCGAAGCGACCGACGAGACGCCCTACTTCCAGATTGGCGAATCCAAATACGGCAAGCCCGTGCTGGACCGTGTCATCACCCCCAACACCCCGCTGGACGAAGCCGCCAAATGCGCCTTGGTGTCTATGGACTCGACCCTCAAATCCAACCTGTCGGTGGGTCTGCCGCTGGACATGGTGGTGTACCAGGCGGGCAGTCTGCAGACCGACCGCATCATGTGCATCGACGAGCACAACCCTTACTTCAAAATGCTGCGCACCAGCTGGGGCGACAAACTGCGCCAAATGTTCGACAGCATCGAAGACCCGATGTGGAACGGCGGCGCGACCGACATCCCGCTCATGGTGCCTGCCCAGCGCAATGCCTTGCTCAAGAAAATCACCACGCCCGAAGAGAAACTGATCTGATGGCCCGCATCATCTTCTCGCACGGCAACAGCTTTCCAGCCAGCACCTACAAGGTGATGTTCGACAACCTGCGCCAGCGCGGCTTTGTGGTCGACGCGGTGGAAAAATTTGGCCACGATCCGAAATACCCCGTCACCAACAACTGGCCCCACCTGGTGCAGCAACTGGCCGACTTTGCGCGTGAGCAACAAGGCGATGGCGAACCCGCCTTTTTGGTGGGCCACTCGCTGGGCGGCATCTTGAGCCTCATGTGCGCCGCACGCCACCCTGAGCTGGCACGTGGTGTGGTGCTGATCGACTCGCCCGTGCTGGGCGGCTGGCGGGCCACCACCTTGGGCCTGGCCAAACGCACGCCTTTGATCGGTGCCCTCTCACCCGGGCGCATCAGCCAAAAACGCCGCCACCACTGGCCCGACGCCCAAGCGGCGATGGAGAGCTTTGCGCACAAAAAATCCTTTGCCCGCTGGGACCCGCAAGTGCTGAAGGACTACATTGACCACGGCACCCACGACGAAGGCGGCCAGCGTGTGCTCAGCTTTGACCGCAACATCGAAACCGCCATCTACAACAGCCTGCCGCACAAACTCGACAGCCTGCTCAAGCGCAAACCCCTCAAATGCCCCGTCGCCTTCATCGGCGGCACGCACTCTGCCGAAATGCGCCAGGCGGGCACCGACCTGACGCGCCAGGTGGTCAAGGGCCGCATCATGATGCTCGACGGCTCCCACCTCTTCCCCATGGAAAAACCCATCGCCACCGCGGCAGCGATCGAAGCCACTTTGCGCAATCTGGGCGTTTGAAATCTGCGGTGCGCATTGGCGGCACTGGGCTTGCGCATCCACTGCACAGGTGACAGGGCCCTGTCAGCGCCTTGCCCATAATGCGAGGGAATTGTTTTTCAAGGTCTTCGCATGTCCTCTACCCAACCCCTTCGCGGCGTTCGCGTCGTCAGCCTGGCCCTGAACCTGCCCGGTCCTGCCGCCCTGATGCGCTTGGCCCAAATGGGCGCCAGCTGCACCAAGATCAACCCGCCTGCTGGCGACCCCATGCAGCACTACACCCCCGACGGTTACGCGCTGATGCACAAGGGCGTGAAGCACCACACCCTGGACCTCAAAACCGAGGCCGGACAAGCCGCTTTGCACAAACTGCTGCCCAAGACCGATGTGCTGCTGACCTCATTCCGCCCCTCGGCCCTGACCAAGTTGGGCCTGAGCTGGAAAACCTTGCGCAAGCAATACCCCGCGCTCAGCCTGATCGAAGTGGTGGGCGCCCCCGGGCCGCTGGCCGAAATTCCTGGCCACGATTTGACCTACCAAGCCGAAGTGGGTCTCGTCAACGGCATGGACCTGCCCCCCAGTTTGTTTGCCGACATGGGCGGTGCGCTCATGGCCAGCGAAGCCACCCTCAAGGCCGTCATCTCGCTCAAGACCACGGGCAAAGGCTCGCGCCACGAGGTGGCCTTGTCTGAGGCCGCCGCCTGGCTGGCTCTGCCCCGCCAGCTGCGCATGACCACGCCCGACGGCGCGGTGGGCGGTGCACACGCGGGCTACCGCATTTACCCCTGCAAAAACGGCCGCGTGGCCGTTGCGGCGCTGGAGCCGCACTTTGCGCAGCGCCTGTGCGAAGCCGCAGGCCTGCAACAGGCGCACCCGGTCAAAGACCTGTTCAAGCCCGCCACACGACAAGCCATCGAGGCCTTCTTGGCCAGCCAGACCCGCGCCCAGCTCGACAAACTGGCCACGGCCAAAGACATCCCGCTGATGACGCTCAAGTAATCCGCTGCCCGCCGCGGCGCATTCATTGGCACACTCATCGGCCCGTGAATTGCGGGGCGCGTTTTTCCATGAAATGCGCCACCCCTTCGCGGAAGTCTTCACTCTCAAAACTGCGGGCCATCTCTGTGTTGGCCTGGCGAGTGTTTTCTGCCAGGGTCTGAAAGGGTGCGTCGTACTGCTGGCGCTTGATCACCGCCATCGAGCGCGGCGACACGTTGTCCACCAAATCACGCACATAGGCATAGGTCGCTTCGGCCAAAGCCTGCGGCGCAAACACCTTGTTGACCAAGCCCATGGCCTGCGCCTCAGGGGCCAACACCTTGCGGGCCGACAGCAGCAAATCCATCGCGTTGGCGTGGCCCACAATGCGCGGCAGCATCCAACTCAGGCCGTGTTCGGCAATCAAGCCCCGCCTGGAAAAAGCGGTGGTGAACACCGCGTTGTCGGCCGCAAACCGGATGTCGCAATACAAGGCATGCACCAAGCCAATGCCTGCGGTAGCGCCGTTGAGCATGCCAATCACCGGCTTGGGGATGG
>JBIKHW010000117.1:0-9151 GCA_044361935.1 Limnohabitans sp.
AAGCGCCTCTGAGCCCCGGCCCCGCACCCCGGCCTCTCACTCCCCAAAGCACCAACGACCCACTGACACTTGAGACACAATCCACCCCATGCTGATACAACCCTCACAAGCCGATGTCCGGCGCTTTTTTTGTGGTGTTTACGCCAAGGCTCGCACCGCCGCCGCGCTAGAACCCATGGAAATGCTGGTCAGCCAATGGATTGACGAACATCCTGAATACCACGCGGAATTGTCGGACATGGACGCGGCACTGGCCAACATGCACCAAGTGGACCCCAACCGAGAAAACCCTTTCTTGCATTTGTCCATGCATCTGTCCATCAGCGAACAATGCAGCATCGACCAACCGCGTGGCATTCGCCAAGCGGTGGAACTGCTCACGCACCGACTCAACTCCTTGCACGACGCGCACCACCAGGCCATGGAATGCTTGGGACGTATGGTTTTTGAAAGCCAGCGCTCGGGCCGAATGCCCGATGGCGAGACCTACATCGCCTGCGTGCAACGCAACGCCACAAAAGACTGAAGCCAACAGGACGCGGGCAAAACGAACAGGCAACAAAAAACCCGCCAAGGCGGGTTTTTTGTTGAGGGGTGAACCCAAGGATCAGCGGAAACGTGACTGAGGAACCACTTTCATCTCGCCGTCCAAAGATGCGATGTACGCAGACATGGCCTTCAACTCGGCATTGGAGAATTGCTTGGCAATGCCACCCATAACACCGTTGTTGCGGCCCCATGTGGACTGGTTTTCGGTTTTGTAGGACTTGAGGGCCACAAACAAAAAGTCCTTGTGCTGACCCGCCAGCTTGGGGTAGCTAGGGTCGATGGGCTTGTTGAAGTTGTCCCCGTGGCAGGAGATACAAGCGCCCTTTTGAAGCAAGGCCGCCACTTTGGCGTCAGGCACCTTGGGTGTCTTGGTCACAGGCTCGACCTTGGCGTGCTGCTCATAGTAGGCGCCCAGATCGGCCATGTCCTGATCAGTCAGGTTGTCGGCAATGCCACGCATGGTGGGGTGCTTGCGCTCGCCTTTTTTGTAGGCATTGAGTGAAGCCACAATGTACTTGGCGTTTTGGCCGGAGATCATGGGAACGCGATAGACCTCAGGGAAGCTGGACTGGTAGCCATGGATGCCGTGGCAGCCGATGCACATGGCAATCTTTTGCCCACCAGCTTTAGCGTCGCCCTTGATCTCTTGGGCATGGGCAGAAAAGGCGGTCACCGAAGCGACAGCCAAGGCAAACATAGAGGTCAACAGCTTGTTCATTTTGCTTACACAATCCAATTGATTGATAAAAAATCAACTGCGGATTATATCGGGCTGGCCCTCATAATCCTGACAAACCCTTTGACCTTTTCCGAGAACTTGCCGCTATGAAATTCCAAGGTACCGAAAACTACGTCGCCACGCCGGACCTGATGCTGGCCGTGAACGCCGCCATGACCCTGAAACGCCCACTTTTGGTCAAAGGCGAGCCCGGCACCGGCAAAACCATGCTGGCCGAAGAAGTCGCTGAGGCCTTGGGCCTGCCGCTGCTGCAGTGGCACATCAAATCGACCACCAAAGCCCAGCAAGGCTTGTACGAATACGACGCCGTGAGCCGGCTGCGCGACAGCCAATTGGGTGAGGAGAAAGTCAAAGACATCGAGAACTACATCATCAAGGGCGTACTCTGGCAGGCCTTCAGCTCCGAGACCCCCGTGGCCATCCTGATCGACGAGATCGACAAGGCCGACATCGAATTCCCGAACGACCTGCTGCGCGAGATCGACCGCATGGAGTTCTATTGCTACGAGACACGCCAGCTGATCAAGGCCAAGACCCGCCCGCTGGTGTTCATCACCTCCAACAACGAAAAAGAATTGCCCGACGCTTTCTTGCGCCGCTGTTTTTTCCACTACATCAAATTCCCCGAAGCGGACACCATGCGCCAAATCGTGGATGTGCACTTCCCCACGCTCAAGAAAGACCTGCTGGCTCTGGCGCTCAAAACCTTTTACGACGTGCGCGGCTTGCCCGGCCTCAAGAAAAAGCCCTCGACCAGCGAACTACTGGACTGGTTGAAGCTGTTGGTGGCCGAAGACATCCCGCTCGAAGCCCTGCAAAGCGCCGACCAGAAGGTGTCTGTGCCCCCATTGGTGGGTGCCTTGCTCAAGAACGAACAGGACGTGACCTTGTTTGAAAAGCTGGTCTTCATGAACCAGCGCAACCGCTGAAGCCATGACCGCCTTCGCCCCGCCCGTGACCCTGAATGGCACCCACGTCCGGCTGGAGCCCCTGCGGGCTGAACACCACGACGCGCTGGTACAGGCCGTGCGGGATGGCCAGTTGTGGTTGCTTTGGTACACCGCCATCCCCACACCCGAAGGTATGGCGGGCGAGATTGAGCGCCGCCTGAACTTGCAGACCCAGGGCAGCATGTGCCCGTTTGCGGTGATCGATCCGGCGACCAACCAGGCCGTGGGCATGACCACCTACATGAACATCGACGCGGCCAACCGCCGTGTCGAAATCGGCTCCACCTGGTACCGCCAAAGTGTGCAGCGCACCCCGCTCAACACCGAAGCCAAGCGCCTCTTGCTGGCCCACGCCTTCGAACACCTGAACTGCATTGCAGTGGAGTTCCGCACGCATTTTTTCAACCAGCAAAGCCGTCGCGCCATCGAGCGCCTGGGTGCCAAACTGGACGGTGTGCTGCGCAGCCACCAGATCAATCCACACCCATTGGGCGCTGGCGCACTGCGCGACACTTGCGTTTACAGCATCATTGCCAGTGAATGGCCCAATGTCAGAACACACTTGGACTACCAACTCGCACGCTTGCGAGCCTGAGGACAGAAAGACGTCATGCTGATCGATTTTTTCTACACCCTGCGTGCAGCCAAATTGCCTGTGTCGGTGCGCGAGTACCTGACGTTGCTTGAAGCCCTACAGGCCAATGTGGTCGGCCCGGCGTCAGACGCCTGCAGCATCGACGATTTTTACCACCTCGCCCGCACCGTGATGGTCAAAGACGAGAAACACTTCGACAAGTTCGACAAGGCTTTCGGCGCTTACTTCAAGGGCGTGGAGATGCTGACCGACTTCACCAAAGAAGTGCCACTCGATTGGCTCGAAAAAATCCTGCAAAAAGAACTCACGCCCGAGCAAAAAGCCGCCATCGAAAAAATGGGCTGGGACGAGTTGATGGAGACGCTGAAAAAGCGCCTGGAAGAGCAAAAGGAGCGCCACGAAGGCGGCAACAAGTGGATTGGCACGGGCGGCACATCCCCCTTTGGCAATGGCGGCTACAACCCTCAGGGCATCCGCATTGGCGGCAAGGGCGGTAACAAAAGCGCCGTCAAGGTCTGGGACCAACGCGCTTACAAAGATTACGACGACAGCCAGGAGCTGGGCACACGCAACATCAAGGTCGCGCTGCGCCGCCTGCGCCGCTTTGCGCGAGAAGGCTCTCAAGAAGAGCTCGATCTGGACGGCACCATCCGCAAGACAGCGGCCAATGCGGGCTATCTGGACATCCTGATGCGTCCGGAGCGCCACAACAACGTGAAGGTGCTGCTGCTCATGGACGTGGGCGGGACCATGGACGAGCACATTAGCCGGGTGGAGGAAATGTTCTCGGCCGTCAAGGCTGAATTCAAGCACCTGGATTTTTATTACTTCCACAACTGCGTCTATGACTTCATGTGGAAGAACAACAAGCGCCGTTACGCCGAGAAGTTTCCGACCTGGGACATCCTGCGCAAGTACAACAAGGACTACAAGCTGATCTTCATCGGGGACGCCACCATGAGCCCCTACGAGATTTTGCAAAAGGGCGGCAGCGTTGAATACAACAACGAGGAGGCCGGGGCAGAGTGGCTGCAGCGCCTGACGCACACCTTCCCCAAATTTGCCTGGATCAACCCCGAGCCGCAAGGCGTTTGGCAATACCGCCAGAGCATCTCCATCATCCAGCAGCTGATGAGCAATCGCATGTTCCCCTTGACCCTCAAGGGGCTGGAAGATGCGATGCGTTTGCTGAGCAAATGAGGCGGCCAGCGCGGTTCGCTGGCCTGCATCGCATGGCCATCGCCGTGCTGCTGGCCACCCTCGGATCTGCTGTGCTTCTGCCCTCTTCGACCTGGGCGCAGAACAACGCAACGCCCGCAACCGACACGGCCACACCGTCCACTGCCAGCCCGCAAGCCTTTGGCTTGGAGGTGCACAGCAGCGATGAAGACATCCGCAACTTTCTGTTGCAGCACCTGGACTTGCAGCGCTACCGCAGCCTGAGCGATCTGGACGAGACGGAGCTGGCCCGATTGCTGCGTGCCGCCGATGTGCAGGCCCGCGAGTTGCTCGGCACCTTGGGCTTTTTCAAGCCCACGCTGACCTGGACGCAAGACAAAAGCGTCAACACTGGCACCTTGGGCCGCGTGTTGGTGGACGTGGACACAGGTCCAGCTGCCCGCATCTCGCAGGTGCAGTGGCAGTGGCTGGGCGATGTGGCCGATGACCCCCAAGCGCTGGCGCAACGCAAAGCCATCGAGCAAGATTGGGCTTTGCCCGTGGGCCAAACCTTCAGCCAAAACGCTTGGGGCCGGGCCAAGAACCAGGCCCTGAGCCAGCTGCTGGCCGAGCGTTTTCCATGGGGCCGCATCTTGCACAGCCTGGCGTTGGTGGACGAGCCCACCAACCAAGTGCGCCTGTGGTTGACCCTGGAGTCTGGCCCCGCCGTGCGGCTGGGGACCTTGCAAATTTCTGGCGCTGACAAATACGGTGCCACCCAAGTCGAACGGTTGGCACGTCTGCCCATCGGTCAGGTTTACCGCCAAAACGATTTGCTCGAAGCGCAGCAGCGCCTGATCATCAGTGGTTTTTACGATTCGGTGTATGTCAGCCTGGATGCCGAGGGCCAAGCAGCGCTGGCCCCAGTCAAGGTGGAGCTGAAAGAAAGTTTGCGCCAGAAATGGGTGCTGGGCCTGGGCGTGCGAAGCGACAGCGGTCCCCGCGTGAGCGCCGAACACACCCACCACAGCGTACCGGGTCTGAATTGGCGCTCGGTCAGCAAGTTGTCACTGGACAAGGACTTGCAAAGCGTGAGTCTTGACCTGATGGCGCCGCCCGATTCCAACCTGTGGCGCTGGAACACTTCGGCCAAATTCGACCGTGAAAAAATTTTTGATGTTCCCCTGCAAAGCCAACGCTGGCGAGCTGGCCGCACTCAACTGGGTGAGCGCATTGACCATTCCTATTTCGCTCAATACGACTCCGCCAGTTTGCAAGGCGACGCGCTGGTCCAGCGCGAATCCATCAGTGCCAACTATGGGTGGACATGGCGCAACTTTGACAGTTTGCCTTTCCCCAACCGGGGCCTAGGGTTGGGCATTGAATTGGGTTCGGGTGTGACTCTTGGAGACCAGCGTGAGCCTTATGTTCGATGGCAGGTCAAAGGCCTGGGGTTTTTACCCTTGGGCGCCAGCATGGGCCGTTTGGCTGTGCGTGCCGAAATGGGCAGTGTCGTCAGCCGCGACACCTCCAACCTGCCCGCCACCCAGCTGTTCTGGACAGGCGGTGACAAAAGCGTGCGCGGATACGCCCCTAACAGCATTGGCGTCGTCGATACCAAGGGTTCCGTCCTTCCTGGCCGCTACTTGGCCGCAGGCAGTCTCGAGTGGCAGCGCCCCATCCGCAGCAAAGGACAAGCGACAAATTGGGAAAGTGCTGTGTTTGTGGACGCCGGTTCTGTGTCCAATGACATGGCGCAACTCAAGCCACAAATTGGCTATGGTGCGGGCGCCCGCTGGCGCAGCCCAGTCGGGCCGGTGCGGATTGATTTGGCCTATGCGCAGGCATTGCAAAAGCTGCGCCTGCACCTGAGTGTGGGCTTCACTTTTTGACCATGAACACCCGCACCGAACCCCACACCGACAGGCAAGCCTCAGCGCATGCTGTGGAATCGCCTGTGCATCCGCCAGAGGGTGTGCCCTTCCCAACGCGGTCGCTGTTGCAGCGCGTGGCGAAGTGCCTGGGTGCTTTGTCAGCGGTAAGCCTGTCGGCCTTGCTCGGGCCCTTGGTGTTGGTTGCCGCTTTATGGGGGCTGTGGGTCTGGACGGGGACGCCAGGTTCTTTGGGCACAGCCCTGAACATGGTCCACTGGGCCTTGCCCTCAGGCCAGCAGCTGCGCAGCGCCGATGTGCAAGGCAACTTGCAACAAGGCGGACGCATTGGCCAAATCAGTTGGCTAAGCGATGGTTTGCAGGTGCAGGCTCAGGAAACCCTGCTGGTGCTGGACTGGTCACAGTTGTGGCGTCAGGTTTGGCCTGTCCAAAGCATTCGGATACAAAGTCTGCGCGTGCAGGACCAGCGCCCACCCAAGCCCCTCACCGCCCTGACCGAACTGCGCCTGCCCCTGCCCTTGCAACTGGCGGTACAAGTGGACCAATTGAGCTGGCAAGGCAGCACAGCAGTGACAATGTCCGATGTTCGGGCCCAGTACGCCTTTGACGGGCGAGAGCATCGCCTGGATGTGGACTCGCTCGCACTGGCTCAAGGCCGTTACAACTTGCAAGCGCGTTTAGATGGCGCAGCGCCCATGGCATTGCATGTCGTGGTCCAAGGCCAGGTGCAAACCCCGGCCAGTGGCCGCACGCCTGCCCTACAGCTGCAGGTGCATTCCACGGTGCAAGGCCAGTTGTCCGGACCACAAGCCCAACTCTCGGTACAAGCCGAGCTGGCTCCCACACCCGGACAAGGCGCTTTGGGGCGGGCCCAAGACAAGGTCCATCTGTCTTTGCAAGCGCAAATCCAGCCTTGGCAGGAACAAGCGGTGGTGCAAGCCGAGGGCCAGTGGCAAGCCCTGAACCTGGCACCTTTGTGGCCTGGGGCACCACAAACCCGATTGCAAGGACAGGCCCGGCTGCTACCCGATGGCGCGGCCTGGCAACTCGAAGGACAAGTGGAAAACCTGCTGCCTGGTGCTTGGGATCTGCAGCGCCTGCCCCTGGCGCAGCTCACCCTGAAAGCACGCCATGCACAAGGTTTGTGGCAAATCCAGCAAGCCAAAGGCCGCCTGGCCTCTGGCCAATTGCAAGGCCAAGGCCAGCAAAACCCACGAGGCTGGACAGGCCAGCTGGACATTCAAAACCTCCAACCCGCTTTGCTGCACAGCGCCTGGGCGGGGCCTGCGGTGCAAGGCCGCCTCAAAGCGGAGGCGACAGGCGCTGACACCATCGCGCTGAGCGCCGAGTTGCGAGCGGATAAGGGGCAAGCGGCTTTGTCCAACATGCCAGCAGCCTTGCAATGGGAACAATTGCTACTCACAGGGCAATGGCACCCTGACCGATGGGATATCGACAAGCTGCGCTTGCAGGCTGCTCGGGCCGTGTTGGAGGCGCAGTTCAAATGGCAACCGGCCCAGAAGGCGGTGCAAGGGCGCCTGACCCTGGATCTGCCCGGCATGCAAGCCACCGCCCAAGGGGACATGACCCCCACCAGCGGCCAAGGCCGCCTGGAGGTGCAAATGCAAGACGCCGCCGCCAGCCAGACCTGGTTTCAAGGTCTGCCGGGCTGGGGGGCGCCACTCAAGACCTTCAAGGCCAGCGGGCCGGCCCAACTGCATGCCCAGTGGCAGGGCGGTTTTGCACAAGCCGATGCGCCACTGTCGCTGAAACTGCAATGGCCTCGCATCGAATTGCTCCAGCCAAGCCAGGCCATTGCAGCTTCCCCTCGGTCAACCACCCGTCCAGCGCCCAGGTTCTTGGCACCAGGCCAACTACAAATCCAAGGCACCCCTCTTGCCGTACAAGCCGAATTGCAAGCCCGTTTGGGCCAAGGCGCGTACATCGCCCAACTGCAAACCACCTGGCGTGCCAGCCGCGAGGATGTTCACAGCCCCAGTTGGCAAGGCCGCATCGAACAATTGAGCCTCAGCTCGCCCAACCCCCAAACCCCATCGGCCGCACCGTGGTTACTGGCTTTAAAGTCCACTCTCGCTTGGCAAGGCCGCATCGACCCGCTGGCCTTGAGTTGGGGCCCCTCCGATTGGACGCTGCAAGGGCCCGGACCGGGCACGCCCCGCTTGAAAGCAGAAGCGGGTGGGTGGGCCGCCTCTGAAGCAGGCCAGGCCATGCAAACCCACGGCGCCTTGAGCTGGTCAGACTTGCCCCTGGCCTGGGGCCAAGCTTGGCTTGGCACCGACCTCCTGAACGACATCACGCTCCAAGGCCAGGCCCAGTGGCGTGTGGACCAGAACCTGCGCTTGAGTCTGTCAACCGAGCGCAGCCGTGGCGACTTGCGCATCAAGACCGACAGCGCATCCGGCCAAAGCACGAGCGCAGGTTTGCGCCAGGCCCAAGTGCTTTTGCGTGTCCAAAATGAGCAACTGACCGCCGAGCTGAACTGGGACAGTGCACAAATGGGCCAGGCCAAGGCCCAACTGCAAAGCCAGCTGAATCGGAACTCAGACGGTTGGCATTGGGCCGAGCAGGCCCCCTTGAGCGGCAACGTGCAGGCCAGCTTGCCGCAGATGGGCGCCTGGTCAGCGCTGGCTCCACCGGGCTGGCGCGTACAAGGCAAGCTGGATGCAGACATCACATTGAGCGGCACCCGCAGCCAGCCCGAATGGCAGGGACGTTTACAAGCGAATCAATTGGCGGCCAGATCGGCTGTAGAAGGCATCGAGTTCAGCCAAGGACAAATGCAGGTCAAACTGCAAGGCCAAAGCTTGGTGCTGGAGCGCTTGAGCCTGCGTGGGGCCGGAGCACAAGGGGGCGAGCTCCAAGCCCAGGGACAAGTTCAATTTAAGGCCAAGACTGCCCCTAGCCCCGGCACCCACCCTTTGCGCATGGCCGATCTGGATTTACAGGTGCATGCCAAAAACCTTCGCGTGAGCAATCGCAACGATCGGCAACTGAGCGTGTCGGGCGATGTGACGGCCCGCATGTCGCAAGGTCAATTGCAACTGCGTGGCGGCATCAAGGCCGACCAAGGCCTTTTCGTTCTGCCAGACGACAGCACCCCCAGCTTGGGCGACGATGTGGTGGTCTTTCGCCCCGACAAGGGCGAGCTGAACCTGAGTGCCCTCACCGCCCCCATCGACCCCAACGGGCCCTCCAGCTCCTGGCTGGGCGTGCCCGATGTGCGCGTCATGCTCGACTTGGGCTCTGA
>JBIKHW010000118.1:0-9146 GCA_044361935.1 Limnohabitans sp.
GAGAACATGAATGGCTTGGTGCGGCAGTACCTGCCCAAGGGCAGTGATTTGTCTTTTTACAGCCAGCAAGAACTGGATGCGATTGCCGATGAAATCAACAACCGCCCGCGCAAAGGTTTGGGGGTACGATCGCCGCTGTCTGTTTACAAGGAACTGCTCCTGAACAGTCCGCAACACTCCACTCTCATCCACTGAAAAAAAGGGTGTTGTACTTCACTTTTGAATCCGCCCAGCTTTTTGAAGGCCTCAAGGGGCTGGAATTTCAAAATGCGAAGAGAAAATCGGGCAAATAACGAATCGGGGCAACAGGGCCCCTCTGACATCGTGAGTATTTCAGCAGCCTGCTAAGAGGAGTTGACAACTAGTTAAGCCATTTTGCTCTCTGTTATTGAATCCACTCATGCCGTCGGTACTGGGCTCTCGTTTCAAGAATACGGTTTTCTCAGTGTTTGGAACGAAGGAATATTTGGCCCGTTTGTTAATTTTTGGCTTTGTAATTAAGATCTCTTTGAGAATGCTAAAGAGATTTTCCACCTTTGAGACGCAGGTGGAATTCTTGATAAATTTTTAATATTTACAATAAGCATGATGTAGCACGCTAATCTTAGTGTCAAAATTAAAGTAAATATTGGGGTTGATAAAATTTCTGCATAGATATTGAAAAAAATCAGAAAGTAAATTTACACAGCCTGTAAGGAGTAACCCGCAAAGTACTATGCCAAAATACCTATTTTTATGATAGCTATACAAACCAAATGAAATCGCAAAAACCAAGAACCAACCTCTAAAATAAATATATTTTGTTATTCTTTCTATCTCCAATTGATGAATGGATAAATTTTTTGCGAGATCAGCAGAAAAAAACAACATAGCGAAAGCATAAGAGCCAGCAACCAAAGATAAAATGAACATTCTAAGTGGGAAAAAATTGTCAGATTCTTTTCTAATGCTGTTTCCCATCCCTTGAATAAGGGCTTCAAGTTCAGCAGCACTAACAAGTGGCTTGTTTTCAAAGGGACTCATAATTTCAATTTCATCAATTTTTAAAATCACCAATAATATAACAAATTCCGAATAAAATGCTAATCATCTTTTCCAAAGTTTCTTTCTGTTTTGGGTGATGCCGTTCAATCATTGCTAAACAGTTCCCATGCGAAGTTTTTCAGCTTCATAATTGGTTGATTGTCCGATCGGTATGTTGGAATTTTTGATATTGGTCGTATGTCTGGGTGTAAGACATAAAACTGTAGGCTGGTTAATCTTTAATTGTTATCAGTTTGGTCGTAGGTCAAGCGTTTTCAGAACAGGATCCCAGGCCTTGCGATCCGCTTGGACACGCTCGATAAATGCTGTTGGTGATGGGTTCAGCGGGGTAGCACCCAGCTTGGACAGTTTTTCCCTGACTGTTGGCATGGTCATTACTTTGGTGAGTGCAGCGTTCAAAGTGTCGATCACTTGTTTGGGCGTGCCTTTGGGCGCAGCCAGTCCCATCCAGAGTCCTGCATCAAGCCCAGGCAATCCAAGCTCGCTGAAGGTCGGAACGTCTGGCACGGCAGCTGAACGGGTTCTGCCAGTCTGT
Organism: Limnohabitans sp.; assembly: GCA_044361935.1. Taxonomy (GTDB): domain Bacteria; phylum Pseudomonadota; class Gammaproteobacteria; order Burkholderiales; family Burkholderiaceae_C; genus Limnohabitans_A. The sequence goes on from JBIKHW010000118.1 coordinate 1,580, forward strand.
GCAAGGATGCGAATTTGTCCACTTTGCATGAAAGGCAGCGTGCCACCGAGGTTGTTGCACATCACAGGAATGTGTCCGGCCATGAGGTCGTTCACTGCAGGTGCATTGCCTTTGTAGGGAATGTGCTGGAGCTTGATTTGGGTCTGATGGTTCACCATTTCGCAGACCAAGTGCGATGGCGTGGCAACCCCAGCAGAGCCAAACGACATGGCACCCGGTTTGGCTTTGTCGGCCGCAACGAGCTGGCTCAGCGACATGTAAGGTGTTTTTGAATTGACTGCAATCACGTTGGGCAGATCTGCCACAAGACCGATACCCACAAAGTCATCAATCGGATTCCACTTCAAGTCCTTGTACACGTAGGGCAGGAAGACGTTGGTGAGCCCGGCCATCAGAATGGTGTAGCCGTCTGGCGCAGCTTTCGCCACCGCCTCGGACCCGATCAGGCTGCCAGCACCCGCTCTGTTTTCCACGACGATCTGCTGCCCCAAGGTGGTCCCCAGCTCTGCCGAGAGAGCCCGCGCCACCAGGTCCGTGCTGCCAGCTGCAGGAAAAGGGACAACCAGCTTGATGGGGCGGTCGGGGTATGAAGCCAGGGCTGAACCAGCGCTGAGTGCGGCAGCGAGCCATACGATGGTGCGGATTGGGCGTGAGGCGGTCATTTGTGGTCTCCTGGCGTAGATGCTGCTGATTGCAATTGGCGACAGATAAATTGAATCTGCTGTGTCATGGAACTTTGGCCGTGTCCATCACCCAACCGAAAGAACACATGAGGTGCTCCTGGATAGACATCGAGTTGGCCTGCGTTTCCAGCCGCCAACCATCGCGCATGCATGAACAGACTGTCATCCAGGAGGGCGTCCCGCGTACCAATCGTGAAAAGCGCTGGGCATAAATTCTGAAGGTCACCATAAAGAGGTGAAATATCCGGGTCACGCAGGTTTTGTTCTCCCGGTAAAAATGCATCCCGAAATTGCACCATGTCGATGGTGCGCAAAAACAGCCGTTCGTCACCAAAGGCCCGCGCACTCGGCGTCAATGCCATGTCGAACAGGCCGAAATTGAAGTTTGCGCCTGCAAAGGGACAAACCCCAAGTCGTTGGCGCAAGCGCAGCAGGGTGACGGCACAGAGGTGTGCTCCGGCGGATTCGCCGCCAATGAGCAGCTGATCAGTCCCGTAAAGTTCAGCGCAGTGATCCAGCAGCCAGAGCGCTGCTGCTTCGCAATCGTCAGGTGCGGCAGGATAAGGGTGCTCGGGGGCAAGCCGGTAATGCACACTCAGAACCGCCACCTGCGCATGATCCGCCAGTGCCACCAGCATGGTGTCTTGCATGTCGGCGCCACCAACGACCCAACCGCCGCCATGCATGTGCAGGTAAACGCCACGGGTTTGGCCTTGGGCTGGTAGAAATTCACGCAAGCGCAAGGGGCCTGCCGGGCCATCAATGGTTCGTGTACGGGCGCGCTCGCTGAAAACCACGGGTGGAAAAATGCCTGCGCCCTCGCGTTGCTTCTGGCGAAAAGCGGGCGCTCCAATCTCCCACCACTCGGGCATCGCAGCCATCGCTTGGGCGATGAGCGTGTTTCGCTGGTGAATGTCTGGCGGAATGCTGCCAGGGTGCAGCAAGGCAGGATCCGGGTAGGTAGTCATGACATGCAACGGGTGGGTGATGAGGCAACAAAGCGGGCAAGCGATAGGCCGGCCCGCTCTTGGGTTAAGTCCATCAGCTCAATTGCAAATTGGCCGACTTGACAGCATCTCCCAACCACTGCAAGTCACGTTCGATGATGGTTTTGAATGCAGATCCGCCTGCAAATCGTGCATTCAGTCCCAATGGTATGTAGCGCTGAGACAGTGCCGGGTTATTCACGGCAGCGCTCATGGCTTTTTCAAGGGTCTCGACGACAGCTGCTGGTGTGCCAGCAGGCACCGCCAGCCCGCCCCAGTAATTCACCGTGGGGATGTCGAGGCCCTGCTCTTTGGCGGTGGGCAAATCAGGCAAGAAGCCAATCCGTTGTTCCGTTAGGGCAATCACAGGTTTGATTTTGTCTCTGAACTGGATGATCAGCGGTGCTGGCAATGCCATGGCTTGGATCTCGCCTTGGGCAAGCGCCAGGGCGCCATCGGGGCCACCCTTAAATGGAATGTTGTTACCCGTGATACCAACACGTTGCATGATGCTGACCATGCTCAAGTGTTCCATTGAGCCCGGACCTGTGGAGCCATAGTTGAGCTTGCCAGGGTTGGCCTTGCCCCATGTAACCATTTCTTGTGTCGTCTTGAACGGCGCATTGTTGGCAATGCAAAGCATGGCATCTGTTGAGCCCATCAAGCCCACGGGAATGAGTTGTTTGAGCATGTCAAAGCGTTTGAGCGAAGCTTGCACAGCGCACATGGTGGCATTGAGGTGAATCAGGGTGTAGCCATCTGCTGGAGCGCTGGTGATGGCCTGAATGCCGATTTGGTAAATCCCACCAGGTCGGTTTTCCACCACGAGGCTTTGACCCAGCGGCTGTTGCATGAATTCTGTCAAGATGCGCACCGACACATCGGCTGCACCGCTTGCAGGCAGGGGCACGATGATTCGAACGGGCTTGTTGGGAAAAGCGGCTTGCGCTGCTGCAATCAGCGGCAACGGCAGCAAGCTGGCCCCCAAGGCTTGCAGGGTCTGGCGGCGTGTTATTGCATGGGTCATGAAGAGTCTCCTGGTTATGGTGGTGAAAATTTTCTAGGTGCGTTGAGAAAAACTCAGTTAAAAATCAAAGAGCCGTCATCGAGTGCGGCCACTGGAAGATCGGTCTTGTCGATCGAGTAGTCTTGCAAGTGCAACCAAGGTGCGCGATCACCCTGGCGTGGCAACTGGTGCATGCTTCGGGCCAGATAACCGGGATTGAAGTTGTCGGGTCGCACCCAAGGACTCAAGGTCATGTCTTGGTCTTCAGGTCGAAGCGCTGGCACCACACTGCGCAATTCGTGTTGGTCCATGTGCTTCACAAGCCCAGCAAGTCGGCGCGAAGTGTCCAACTGGCACGGAAATACCCGAACACCCACAACAAATTGGGCAAGCCTGTGAACATGGCACCACGCCAAGTGACGCTGCCGGCAAAGTCCAGCGGTTTGCCATCGACATGAAAAGCAATGTCACCCAATATGTTCAGGTTAAAACCTGTGGCAGTCACAATCACATCGGCGGGTACGGTCTCACCGTTGCTCAGACGAATGCCTTCTGGCACAAAGCGCTCAATCGAACCTGTTTGAACACTGGCCTGTCCATGGCGAATCGCTTTGAAGAGGTCGCCATCGGGCACAAAGGCCAAACGCTGTTGCCATGGACGATAGGTCGGCTTGAAGTGGACATCGACCAAGTGTGCGTGGTCGGGGCCGAGTGCCTCCCTGACTGCGGCGAGCAATTCAGCCGCCACAGTATCGGGCTCTTGCAAACAGCGCCGCTGTATGTGGGCTTGGTCGAACAGCACTTTGCGGCGCACGATTTCATGGGTCCATTCGTGCGGTATGTCCAGTGCGCGCAGCGTGTCGGCCAGCTCATTGGCGTTGCGACCAGTTGCAAACCAGGTGGGTGATCGCTGAAGCATGGTCACATGCGCACATTTGCCAGCCAAGGAAGGCACCAGTGTTGCGGCGGTCGCGCCTGAACCGATCACTACCACACGCTGACCGGTCAGCTCGAGGTCTTTCGGCCATTGCTGCGGGTGCACGATGCGACCGGCAAAGTCTTCCATGCCGGGCCATTGTGGGGTGTACCCCGCGGCGTGACTGTAGTAACCCTGGCACATCCATAAAAACTGGCAGCGCACTTGGCGGATGACAGGGTTGCCCTCGGCTGGCGTGTGCAGGATCTCAACGTGCCAGCTGGCGTCGGCAGAAGACCACTGGGCTGAGGTCACACGGTGTTGGTAATGGATCCGCCCAGTCAAGTCGTATTCGTCGATGACCTCGTTCATGTAGTTCAAGATCTGATCGCCACTGGCGATGGGGTTGCCGCGCCACGGCTTGAATCGGTAGCCAAAGGTGAACAGGTCGCTGTCTGAGCGGACACCGGGATAATTGTGCGTCCGCCATGTGCCGCCGAAACTCGATTGCGCCTCGACCAACGCAAAACGCTTGTCAGGGCACTGTTGCTGCAGGTGGCAGGCGGCACCGACGCCAGAAATACCGGCGCCGATGATCAGCACATCCAATTGCTCGGGCACCGGGTTCATGTCAGGCGCCTCGCTCATGTGGGTATGCGCACCATGAGTTCGGTGAAGCCACGCACAAAGGGCGAACGCACCCGCACCGGGTCGGCCACGACTTCGATGACCGGAAAGCGCTTGTGAATTTCTTCCCAGAGGATCCGCAGTTGCATCTCTGCCAAGCGGTTGCCCACACAGCGGTGGATGCCAAAGCCAAAAGACAAGTGCTGGCGCGCACGTGGCCGATCAATGATGAACTGGCTCGCGTTGGGGATGGCGTCTTCGTCGCGGTTGCCCGAGAGGTACCACATCACCACTTTGTCGCCTTTTTTGATCTGTTTGCCGCCCAGTTCTGTGTCTTGCAAGGCGGTGCGGCGCATGTGGGCCAGAGGTGTCTGCCAGCGAATGATTTCCGAGACCATGTTGTCCACCAAGGCCGGGTTTTTGCGCAGCTTGTCCCATTCGGCCGGGTTGTCGTGCAGGGCCAGCAGGCCTCCGGTCATTGAATTGCGTGTGGTGTCGTTGCCGCCCACGATCAACAATACCAAGTTGCCCATGAATTCCTGCGGAGTCATGTTCCGGGTTTCTGGGTTGTGGGCCATCATGGAAATCAGGTCAGAGCCTGGGCTTGCGTTCACGCGCTCGTTCCACAGGCGGGTGAAGTAAGCCGCCATCTTGTGCAGTTCAGCCAGGCGTTCTTCCCGTGTTGGCGCGTTGGGATCAAAGTCTTTGTTGGATGTGGCCACATCTGACCAGTAGGTCAACAGATGGCGGTCCTCAAGGGGGAAATCAAACAGGGTCGCCAACATCAATGTGGTGAGTTCGATCGAAACAAGTTCTACCCAATTGAAGGCCTTATTGCGCGGCAGGCCGTCGAGTACCTTGCAGGTCCGCTCTCGGATGAGGCTCTGCATGTTGGCCAGGTTGCCTGGCGCGACAATGGGCTGGACGGCCTTGCGTTGCACATCATGACGTGGAGGATCCATGGCGATGAACATCTGCAGTTGCCCTTCACCCGGTGGTTGATCGGTGATGGCAATACCACCTTGGCTCCAGTCTGAAGAGAAAATGCCATGGTTGGTGTCCACGTGCATGATGTCCTGAAAACGAGTCACTGACCAATACGGTCCGTACAAAGCGCTGCTGCAGTGGTGGACAGGATCGTCACGACGAAGGCGTTCGAAATAATGGCCAACGGTGTCGTTTTGGAAGTAAGTTGGTGTGCCCGGGTCGATCTGTTCGATCGGCATGGCAAAAGCTTCGGCACGGGCTGAAGCCTGAATTTCGGCTTGTGACAGTTTCATGTTGTTTTCTTTCTGTGCATCGACAGCTTCAGTGCTGTCCTTCGGGCATATGGACCTCAATGCCGTCGAGCTCGGCGGTCATGACGATTTGGCAGGCCAGTCGGGAAGATGCCCTGCGCTCGTTGGTGAATTCCAGAATGTCGTTTTCATTGGTTCGCATGGTGGGCAGGCGCTCCGCCCAAGGCGCAGAGACGAACACATGACAAGTGGCGCAAGCGCACTGACCGCCGCAATCGCCATCGATGCCGGGTACGGCGTTGTCGGTGGCAGCGCGCATCAGGTTCTCGCCAATCGCGGTCTCCACACTGCGGCGAATACCGTCAAAGCTGATGAAATGAACTTGGGGCATGGACAAAAATCTTTCTGGGAAAAATCAATATTCAGGAATCGGCTGACTTGCGCATGGCTTCGATCTGCTCGCGTGACACGCCGAGTGCTTGGCTCATGGGGCTGGTTGTTTGGGGGTCCCAACTGTGTCGGGGGCCGATGGTGATCCCGCCATCGACAGTGATGTGGGTGCCTGTGACAAACCGCGCGGCATCACTGGACAGATACAGGACAGCCTCGGCAATGTCTTGCGGCTGACCTGCACGGCCAATCGGATTGGCGCTGCTGCTGTGCTCACTCACACGCTTGGCCAGGTCTTGCGAGGCCTGTTGGTCCATGCCAAACAAGCCCCCGAAGATACGCGTAGCAATGAAGCCCGGCACCACCGCGTTGATGCGGATGTTCAAGGCGCAGAGTTCGGCCGCTGCCACCCGCGTGTAATGCAGCACGCCCGCTTTGGCCACCGAATAGGCCAGCGGGGCGTAACCAGCCTGCAAGGCCGAAATTGACGATGTGTTCACGATGGCGCCTGCGCCCCGTTTGATCATGTGGGGCACGGCGTAGCTCGCGCCTGCCGCGACAGATCGCAGCAAAAGGTTTTGGGTGTTGTCCCAAGCTTCGGCGTTAAAAGCCTGAACGCCGCCCATGGTGCCGATGCGACCCGCATTGCTGAACAGGATGTCCAGCCCGCCAAAATGTTCGGCGGCACAGTCGATGGCGGCGCGTAACTCATCGAGCTGGGTCACGTCGCAATGCGCAAAGTGCAGCTGACCTGCATACTTCTCTTGAAGTTGCTGTCCCACCTCGTCCTGCACGTCCGCTGCCACCACTTGGGCGCCTTCTGAAAGAAACAGCTCGGTGGTGGCCAAGCCAATGCCCGAGCAGGCACCCGTGATCACGGCGACTTTGTTTTGCAATCGTTTCATGGGGCGCTCCATCAATCGAAAACGATCACATTGCGAGCGATACCGCCTCGCTGCAGAGCGGAAAAACCGTCGTTGATTTGCTCCAGCTTGAGTCGGTTCGAAACCAACTGGTCGAGTTTCATCCGGCCCTGCATGTGAAATTCCACCAAGCGGGGGATGTCTAGTCGGAAGTGGTTAGAGCCCATCATCGTGCCTTGAATGCGACGCTCGCGCAGAAAGTCAAAGCCGTGCAGCTCAATCTTGGTGCCCAGCGGGATCATGCCCACAATGGTGGACAAACCGCGAGGACGCAGCATGGCAAATGAAGCTTCGGTCGTGGTCTTCAGACCGATGCACTCGAATGCGTAATGCACACCACCTTGGGTCATCTCGATGATCTTGGCGACCATGTCCGGGTCTTTGGCATCCATGCCATCTGTGGCGCCAAAAATCTTGGCCATCTCCAGCTTTGTGGGGTCGATGTCGATGGCAATGATCCGGGCTGCGCCAGCCAGATGCGCCGCATGAATGGTGGACAGGCCTACGCCGCCGCAACCAAGCACAGCTACTGTGGTGCCTGGCTCCAGTTGTGCGCTGTGCACCACCGAGCCATAACCCGTGAGAACGCCGCAGCCCAGCAAAGCTGCCAAGTCTAGGGGCATATCTTCTCGAATTTTGACGACGGCGTTCTCGTGCACCAGCATTTGCTCAGCAAAAGTGGAGAGGTTGAGGTACTGATTGAGGTGTTCCCCCTTCCAGCGCAGGCGTTTGGCCACGCCGGGCGGCATCTTGACTGCGGTGTTGCTGCAGATGGTTTGGTGACCCGTCACGCAATAC
>JBIKHW010000436.1:0-2737 GCA_044361935.1 Limnohabitans sp.
TCGACAGATGGTGTGGTGTGCCCACACCGGGCGACGCGTAATTGAAGCGACCCGGCTGCTGCCGCGCAGCTTGTACCAATTCGCCTGCGGTTTTGTAGCCGGTTTTGGGGTGGGTCACCAGCAGCAACTGGCCCCAGCTGGTTTGTGATACGGCACTCAGGTCTTTCACCGCGTCGAAACTCAGGCCCGGGTACAGCGCTCGGTTCATGACCAGGGTGTTGACACTGACGAGCAAGGTGGCGCCATCGGGCGCAGCGCGGACAACGGCTTCGGTGCCAATGTTGCCCGAGGCACCCACGCGGTTTTCCACCACCACAGGGCGGTTCAGGCGCTGAGAGAGCTTGGGGCCCAGGGTGCGTGCGATCAGGTCAATGCCAGTGCCGGGGGTGAAGGGCACGATCAGTTTGAGTGGCACAGCCGTGGCCGCTGTTTGCGCCCAAGCCAAAGGGGCAGCGCCCAAACTCAAAAGGCTGGCGCCCAACAAGGTGCTCAGTTGGCGGCGTGATGGGTTCATCGGTGCAGTCTCCATGGGTCTTCAGTCAATGTGCCATTGTTGGTGAGCCCAGCTGGGTTGTGCACCCATGGAATCCCTGTACATGTCCTGTGCCGGACAGGACTGTGTCTACGAAATTTGGCTCAAAGCGACTTGAACACTTCAGCCGCCACACGCACCGTCTCGGCAATGTCGGCGTCGGTGTGGGCAGCACTCACAAAACCGGCCTCGTACAAAGCGGGGGCGATGTAAACACCACCGTCCAGCAAACCGTGGAACAACTTGTTGAACTTGGGGCTGTCGCTGGTCATCACTTTGGCGTAGTTTTGGGGCAGCTCGGGCAACAAGAAAAAGCCGAACATGCCGCCTTGGCAATCGCCCACAAAGGGCACGCCCGCCGCCGCAGCAGCGCCCGTCAGGCCATTGACCAGGCTTTGGGTGCGGGCACCCAAGGTGTCAAAAAAACCGGGCTTGGCAATCTCGCGCAGCGTTGTGAGGCCGCAAGCGGTGGCGACCGGGTTGCCGCTCAATGTGCCCGCCTGGTAGACCGGGCCAGTGGGCGCTAATTTGGACATGATCTCGCGCGGGCCACCAAAAGCGGCCAAGGGCATGCCGCCGCCAATCACTTTGCCCAGCACCGTCATGTCGGGCTTGAAGCCGGGAATGGCTTTGGCGTAAACGCTTTGTGCGCTGCCCAGTGCCACACGGAAGCCGGACATGACCTCGTCAAACACCAACAAGGCGCCGTGCTGTGTGCACAACTCGCGGCAGCGCGTCATGAAGGGCACGCTGGCCCGCACAAAGTTCATGTTGCCTGCAATGGGCTCAATCATCACGCAGGCCAGTTCCTTGCCGTGCAGGGCAAAGGCCTCTTCCAGCTGCTGGATGTTGTTGTATTCGAGCACCAAGGTGTCGCGCACCACTTCGGGTGGCACGCCCGCGCTGGTGGGGTTGCCAAAGGTGGCCAGGCCCGAACCAGCCTTGACCAGCAAGGCATCGGCATGGCCGTGGTAGCAGCCTTCGAACTTGATGAATTTGCTGCGGCCGGTGGCGCCGCGTGCCAAGCGCAGGGCGCTCATGCCCGCTTCGGTGCCCGAGCTGACCAAGCGCACCATCTCCATCGAAGGGACGTGCTTCAGAATTTCTTCGGCCAACTCAATCTCGCGCTCGGTAGGCGCTCCAAAAGAGAAGCCGTCGAGGGCTGCTTTTTGCACCGCTTCGAGCACAGCGGGGTGGCCGTGGCCCAAGATCATCGGACCCCAAGAGCCGATGTAATCGATGTATTTCTGACCGTTGGCGTCCCAAAAATACGCGCCCTGGGCACGCTGCACAAAACGCGGTGTGCCGCCCACAGCACGAAAGGCACGCACAGGGGAGTTGACCCCACCGGGGATCACTTGGGCTGCGCGGTCAAAAAGGGTTTGGTTGCGGTCGGTCATGGTGTTTGTCTCTGTCTTCAATGTTTGGTTTCGTTGAAAGGCACTTCAAAATAATCCGATGCCGGGTGCACTTCGGGGCCGTCGTCGTCGGTTTCTTCGCCCTCGGGCAGCGCCCAAAACAGGCGGTCCGGAATGACCTGGCCCATGCCGGGCCGAAAACCTTCGTCGAGGCAGCGGTCCAGATAATGCAGGGCTTCGCTCGTGGCTTCGGGCAGGTCCATGCCGGTGGCCAGCAAGGCGGCCAAAGCGGCGGTGAGAGTGTCACCTGCGCCGGCAAACACCGCCTCGATGCGTTCAAACTTTTCGTGGGTGAGAACGGTTTCGGGCGAGGCCAGCACGTTGTCAATGTGTTGCTCGGGCAGGGGCATGCCCGTCACCAAGGTGTAAGGCACGCCCAACTCGGCTGCGGCTTTGGCGATGTCGCGCGGGCCGGGGTTGCGCTCGCCACTCCAGTCGGGCAGCAGCCAACGGCGCAGTGTGCTGTGGTGACCCACCAGAACGCTGGTTTGGGGCAGCAGCAATTCGCGAAAAGCGTCCAGGTAGGCGTCGATCTTGTCTTCTTCCCACCACGACAAGTTGGGCATGTAGGCCACGACCGGCACGCCATCGTAGTCGTCTGACAGCTCGGCAATCACCGCCAAACTCTCGGGTGTGCCGACAAACCCCACTTTGATGACCTGCACGGGCACGTCTTCGGCCACAGCGCGGGCTTGGTCGTGCACCGCTTCGTCGTCAAGGGGGTAAAAGTCGGTGATGCTGCTGGTGTCGCGCACATAAGTACCTGTGCACACGGGCATGCAATGGG
>JBIKHW010000466.1:0-2736 GCA_044361935.1 Limnohabitans sp.
AATTCGGGCACAAACCGCATCACGCGGTCGGTGCTGGCGCTGCCACGGCCACTGGCCACGGACACTTGCGCGCCAAATGCGCCATTGGGCAAAGCCCTGACGCACGGCTGAATTCGGAATTTTCCCATGGAGATGGGTTGGTGTGAACAATATGAAATAGTCATGTATTTTAACGAAGGGGGTCGAACCGCTTTTTTCTGCCCTCTTGGGGGCTGTTTGGCGGAACGATTCTTGGCATGTCCTGCTGCCAAAAAGCTCCCTTGAATGCCAGCTGTCAAGCTTGGCGAACAACCGCACCGTGCAGAGGTGCATGAAAAGGGAAGCAAAAAATCGTCTGGGCCCAGCTTGGTCAAGCATGGCGGGCGATGTGCACAGTGGAGGACAAGACTGGCATCCCTCTGCCGGGATGCGCTATCGGCTCTGGGAGAGCGAATGGGCATAAGTCGCCAATGGCGTGTCGCACTGTAACACGTTCAGGGTCAGGAGCACTTTTTGCACCGGACCCTGAACTTCAGACACCTTGTTTTTTGAGCCCTTGTTGGACCGATTGACCAAAGCGCAGCGCGTGCTGGTTGATCCAATATGCAAAGGTTTGGCCAAAGCCCCGATAGAGAACCTGACCCGCAGGTGAGTTGGCTTGTGCCAGAAATTGCTGAAGTTCAGGAGTGCTCAAATTTTTGTGCACATGCGCTGCGTGGGCCAACACCCATTGCGACATTTGACTGCGCATCACGAACCGTTGCTGCTCCAAGTGGTCCTGTAGCTGGTTGAAAGTGGGTTTACCCGGTTGATCGGGCATCGCCGACACCAACGCCCACTCCATGGCCAAGCTCATGGCCATATTCATGGACACGGCCCGATCCACCGATTGGCTGGCATCGACCACCGATTGAATCAAGGCCATGCGGGCAGTGTCTGCGGCCAATTCAGCCATGATTTTGGGTGCGTTCTCCATCACAAAACCCATGGTTTGAGCGCTTGCGCCTTGGATATCGGCGAGTGCAATTTTCTGGCCCAAAGGCGTTTTATAAAACACTGTCCAAGCTTGCAAATATTCAGAACCCAGACCTTTGAGCAGCAAGGCCAAGGCTTGAGGTTCAAGTTGCTTCAAGTCATAAACCTCACGACTTGAGCGCAAAACCAATTTAGCCAATTCAGGCGGCATGCCCTTAGCTTGAGCCTGCTGCAAACCCAAGTCAAATTGTTCGGGTATTTGTCGCAAAGATTCAAGCAAAGCCATCTGCGTCATGAGCCAACGGCCCGCTTCTTCGTCTTGCTTCATTACTGAAGCGGGCCTGTCCGGACTTGGATGGACTTGCGCTAGTGCTGTCATTCCCGACAGACCCAACCCCAACAAGCAAGCCCAGATATAGCCTTGACTTGAACCTTTGAATCCTTTTTTCATGTTGACTCCCTCCCTTTTAATCGATCTGTAACGCGAACAAACCACTCAATTGGACTGCCTTTGATGGGCAAGCATTTGCAAGGCCATACCGGTTTGTCGCACTGGTGTTTTGGTGAAAAAAATACCCGCCTGCTTGGCTTCGGCCTGCATGGGCAAAATCGCCAAAAACTTCCCGGATAAATCGGCGTTTTCTGAATCTTGGCGCGTTTGCCACATGGCCAAAAATTGTTGTCGGCTGTAAGTCCTGTTGCCCAAACTGGGATCGGCCAACCACACGGCGTCTTGATTGATGCCTCGCAACACAGAAAAGTGGTCGTTCTTTCGATGCTTGACATAGACAATGACGGGCATTTTCAAGCGTGTGAGCTGCTCCCAACTGGCCGCAAATCCTTGCGCCCTGAAGCCAAACTTCGGCAAGGCCTTGGCCATGTCTTCAAAACTGGCCCGTCCATCGCCTTTGTCCATGGCCTTGAGAAGCGCTTCCTCTGTCAAATCTTGGCCATAAAAAGAGTTCAGCAAGGTGGCCAACGAAGCGGCACCGCACGAGTAATCCAGGTCTTGCTTGACCACTTGCGCATCACGCAAAGTTTTCCAATTTTTGACTGGCACTTGCAACACACCGCTGTGCGTGTTGACCATCGCAGTCGACATTTGAGCTTGAACGCCATGGGCGACGCCCAGGCTCAAAACTCCCAACCAAAACCAAATTCTCAAAGCTTGTCGCCTCACCATGTTTGGCCCTTATCACTCGAGTTAATGTGCTTTTTTTGGTCGTACCAAATACAAGCCAACAAACCCACCCCACAACCAGAAAAAAGCAATACCATGAAATATGCCCACTCCAAAGAGTTGAAGGCCAACATCGCTACTTTTGGGAAAACAAACGCGCAGACAGCAAATAGAACTCCCAAAAGAAGCAAGCCCAGTCCGGCTCGACGAAATCGTCGTTTTTCCGAACTGGACTTGCCTGCCATCCACTGAGCGATCTCACGCAATACCAAATCAAAAAAATCAAAAGATGAAGACATTTCCCCTTCTAATTTGATTGCAGGATTTATCTCAACCATTTGCGATCAATCATCCACGCAAATACTAAGGTTGCAGTAAAAAACAACGATGTCAATCCCAGTGTTATCCTGATTGCGTCTTCAGTGTTTCTTTCGCAAATGAACCAGCCAGATGCCCAAAAAAAGACAGCCATCACAATACTTGAGCAAATAAAATTCATCAGGCGCGAAGCCCATTTTCTTTTCGAATTTCGGGCAACAACTGTTGCGATAAATACCAAAAGAAAAGGATGAAGAATAGTATTAAGTATTTCGCAGGGCGTC
>JBIKHW010000437.1:0-2729 GCA_044361935.1 Limnohabitans sp.
AGGAATGCTGGAGGGGGGGTGCGCGGAAACGGCGCCGTCTTTGCGGTAGCGGTTGCTGCGTGCACCCAGCAAGATCACCGCGGGCAAGGCCAACCAGCCGCCCATGGCGTGCACCACCACCGAGCCGGCAAAGTCATGGAATTCATCGCCCGTGACCGCCTTGATCCAGGCCTGCACGCCAAAGTGCTGGTTCCAGACAATACCCTCAAAGAAAGGGTAGACAAAGCCCACGATCACCGCCGTGGCGATCAACTGCGGCCAGAACTTGGCCCGCTCGGCAATGCCGCCCGAAATGATGGCCGGAATGGCGGCGGCAAAAGTCAGCAAAAAGAAGAACTTGACCAGGTCATAACCGTTCTTTGCGGCCAGCTGCTCGGCACCCACAAAGAACGTGGTGCCATAAGCTACGCTGTAGCCCACCACAAAATAAACCACGGTGGACACTGAAAAATCAACCAGGATTTTCACCAGCGCATTGACCTGGTTCTTTTTGCGGACCGTACCCAGCTCCAGAAATGCAAAACCGGCGTGCATGGCCAACACCATGATGCCACCCAATAAAATGAAAAGCGCATCCGCGCCCTGTTTTAGTGCTTCCACGATCGTCCTTTGAGGATTTTTGAATTGATTTGGTGCATTTTGAGGGTCATCCACCCCCACGCACCAAAGAAAAGCAAGAAGCGCACCCAAAATGACACACCCGTTCGGGCTCCCCCTGGTCCCTTCAAGTGGGTGCCTTTGCCCCTCACGTAAGATGCGCACCTCTGTTTGATTGAGTCTTCAGGGCATCGCCCACATCCACTTATGGAAGCATTCTTCGTCTCTACCGGTATCGTGGCTTTGGCCGAAATGGGTGACAAAACCCAGCTTTTGTCACTCGTGCTAGCCGCCCGTTTTCGCAAACCTTGGCCCATCGTGCTGGGCATTTTGGTGGCCACCTTGGCCAACCACGGCCTGGCAGGGGCAGTGGGCAGCTGGGTCACCACCGTGATGGGGCCCGATGTGCTGCGCTGGGTGCTGGGCGCGTCCTTCATCGCCATGGCGGTGTGGATGCTGATTCCGGACAAGCTGGACGACGAAGAAGGCGACAGCTCCCCGCGCATGGGTGTGTTCCTCACCACCGTGGTGGTCTTCTTTTTGGCCGAGATGGGTGACAAGACGCAGATCGCCACCGTCATGCTGGCCGCGCAATACAACGCCTGGTTCGCCGTGGTGGCGGGCACCACACTGGGCATGATGCTGGCCAACGCACCCGTGGTGTGGTTTGGCGACGCGATCACCAAGCGGGTGCCGCTGCGCATGGTGCACCTGATCTCGGCAGGCATCTTCGCCGTGTTGGGGGTGATCGCGTTGTCGGGCTGGGGGGCTTAATGATCCGGCCCTGTGATGTTTGCAGGTGTTCTGGATGAATCGTTAACTGGGTCATCCCGCGACCTCAAGCTGGGATCCCGTGCAAGCTGGGCGTGTTTGCAAAGGGCAGCGGTGAAGACATGGATCCCGGGTCTTCGCCCGGGATGACCAAAGTTTCATGGATGTTTCAACTTCATGGGGCCAGATCAATCATCCCTATCGCCTTTGTGAAGTCCTCCACGAGAACCTGTACCACCGCACCTTGTGCGCGATGGTTTTTAAATAGACGGCTGGCGCTTGTAAATGACGTGGTACACCCCCGCCACCAGCACCGCGCCGCCCAACACATTCCCCAAAATCACGGGCAGCCAATTGCCCAGCATGCCGCCCCAAGTGACGGCGGCGTAGCCCGTCAGGCCGTCGTGCTGCAGCAGCATGGCCAGCGGCATCAGGTACATGTTGGCGATGCTGTGCTCAAAACCAGCCGCCACAAAGGCCATCACCGGCAACATGACGGCCACGGCCTTGTCGCTCACACTGCGCCCGGCCATGGCCATCCACACGGCCATGCACACCAGCACGTTGCACAGAACGCCGCGCAAAAAGGCGGTGACAAATGGCAACTCTTGTTTGGCCACAGCGATCTGCACCACTTTGTGCCCAATCGCGCCGCCGTTCAGGCTCGCATGGCCACTGGCCCAAACCAGCAATGCCAGTCCTGCGGCCCCCACGAAGTTGGTCAGGCAGACGATGGCCCAGTTGCGCAGCACCTGCGCCGTGCTGACTCGGCCATCGGCCCAGGCCATGACGATCAGGTTGTTGCCTGTGAACAGCTCAGCCCCGGCCACCACAACCATGAGCAAGCCCATGGCAAACACCAGGCCGCCCAGCACCGAACTGGCCGCAAAGCCCAGGCTCGGGTCGGACTTGACCAGCACAAACAGCATGGCCCCCAGGCCAATGAAGGCCCCGGCCAGCACGCCCAGCAATGCCAGTGGCAGCGCGGCCATGTGGGCTTTGGCCTCGCCCACCGACTCGATGCGGCGGGCGATCTCGACAGGACTGTAGGCGTCCGAGCCATAAAGATCCGACATGCGTGCTCCTGAAATGGCCCGTGGGGTTCGTCATATACTTGCCACATGCGCCGATTTGAACCCGATTGCGGGCGCCGGAACCCTGATGGTCCCGAAATTCAGCTAAATGGCGTGTGTTTCATCTCACAGAAACCCGGCCCAGCTGACTGCGAAGCCGGGTTTTGTTTTTTGAACACCTGAACACATTCGATGCTGATCGCCGAATCCCAAAGCATGCTGTTTGAAGCCCCTTTGCCTTTGCAAAGCGGCGCTTCCCTCCGTGGCTATTCGCTGAGCTACGAAACC
>JBIKHW010000438.1:0-2727 GCA_044361935.1 Limnohabitans sp.
GCACCCAACTTGAAGGCCGTGGGCAGTCTTCGTGCAGACACCGCCGAGGGTGAACCTGTGCAGGGCGGTGAGCCTACGTTTGAAGAGTTCCATCCGCAAGGCACGCGTTATGAGAGTGCACTTGCGCCCATAGCACCGCAATTTTTCCCCTACAACCGCTGCGATGTTTTTTCTTGCAGCCGTTGCGATCGCTTGCTGCTCAGGTACACAGAGTTTGGGGGCTACTACGTAGACCACCGGGTCCGCGCACTGAACGCAGATTTGGTGGTCGATGCGCCGCTACCGGATGCGGCGGCTTGAATTTAGTCGGGTTTGATGCCGTTTTCACGCACCACTTTGGCCCAAGTGTCGATCTGGCCATCGATGAAGGTTTTGGCTTTTTCAACACTGCCCCCTGAGATTTCAATGCCCTGAGCCACCAGGCGTTTGGAGACATCCGGGTTGGCCAGCGCCTTGTTCAGCTCTTCGTTCATGCGGCGAATGATGTCGGGGGGTGTTTTGGATGAAGCCAAAAGCGCCCACCAAGCGGGTGCTTCGAATCCCGCAAAGCCCGCTTCGGCAATGGTTGGCACGTCCGGAAACTCAGCGACACGTTTGGATGATGTGACGGCCAGGGGCCTCAAGCGCTTGCTGTCGATGTGCGGTTTGTTCAAAAAGACGGTGGCCATGGACAGGGGAATGTGCCCCGCAATGGCGTCGTTCATCAAAGGGCCCCCCCCTTTGAATGGGACATGGTTGAATTCCATGCCACCACTTTTGCCCAACAAAGACATGGCCAAATGCGCCAGGCTGCCGTTGCCGATGGAGCCGTAGGCGACGTTCTTTTTGGCCTTGGCGGCGGCCACCACATCACCAAATGTTTTGTATTCGGTGTTGACGTGTGTGGTCAGCATCATGGCCGAGGTGCCCACCAGCACCAGAGGGGTCAGGTCCCTTTTGCTGTCATAGGGCATGTTGGGCATCAGGCTTTGGTTGACGCCATGGGTGTCAAACACCACCGCAAAGGTGTAACCATCGGCAGGGGCGCTGAGTACGCTGGCCGTACCAATCACGCCCGAGGCGCCACCCTTGTTTTCAACCACCACGCTTTGACCGAGTTGCTGAGACAGCGGGCCCGATAAAATGCGGGCCACTTGGTCCACTGATCCGCCCGGCGGAAACACGGCCACCAATTTGATGGGTTGTTTGGTGGGCCAGGCTTGGGCCCAAGTGGCCATGGGCAGGCCGACAGCCAAGAGTGCGCCCGTGAGGCACGCCGTGCGTTTGATCCAAGAGACGGTCATAGAGATTCCTTTTTATCGATCGCCAAAGTATGTTCTGGATGCCGGTTTTTCTCTTCAGCGTATTCCCTTAAGCCACGAGTACTCAGGGCATCAGGGCGGTCTTCACCCCGCCGTGATTTACCCCCAAACCCCGTGCCCAAAGATGTGGATAAGTCCTTGAACAACTGCGCCAAGCCGCATCCTGACTGGCGTGGCGGCTGGTGCTTAAAAATTGGGCAATGCAGGGCTCTTGCCATGAGCCTAGTGGCGGGCACGATTGCGGCTATTCTTGTCCATTCGCTTCCATGTCAGCACTTGTTCACCGCATGCCTGTCTCCACGATTTCCCCCGGTTTCATCGCCCTGCACAGCCACCGCTCTGAGGTGCTGGCCGACACCCTGACGGGCTGGTTGCGCACGCACCCTTTGCTGCCACTCGAGAGCGAAGTGGTACTGGTGCAAAGCAATGGCATGGCCGAGTGGATCAAGATCGAGCTGGCCCAACAAGGTGGGGTGTGTGCGGCCACGCGGGTGGAGCTGCCTTCGCGTTTTTTGTGGCGCACTTACCGGCAGGTGCTGGGCACGCACAACGTACCGCCCGACTCGCCGCTCGATAAACTGCCCATGACCTGGCGGCTGATGGCCTTGCTGCCAGGGTGTTTGGCAGACCCGGTGTTCCAGCCCGTGGCGGGTTTCTTGAGAGGCGACGAGCCTGACCGGCTGCTGCAACTGGCCAGTCGCCTCGCCGACCTGTTTGACCAGTACCAAATCTACCGACCCGACTGGCTGCAAGACTGGGCCGTCGGGCGCAACGTGTTGCGCAAGGCCGCTGGCCATGATGAGCTGGGCGAAGACCAACTCTGGCAGGCCGAACTCTGGCGCCGTGTGCTGGCCACCTTGGATGACAGCCAACGACAGGCCACCCGCCCGGCGCTGCATGCGCGGGCACTGGCGCATCTGCAGTCGGGACAGCCGCTGGCGAGTCCCGTGGCGCGGCGCGTGTCGGTGTTTGGCATGAGCCACATGCCGGGGCAGCTGCTGGAGATGCTGGCGGCGCTGGCCGCGCACAGCCAGGTGCTTCTTGCCGTGCCCAACCCCTGCCAATACCACTGGGGCGACATCATCGATGGGCGTGAATGGCTGCAGGCCGAGCGCCGCCGACATGCCTACCGGGGCGAGGCGCTGGCCGCTTTGCCGCTGGCGCAGATGCACTTGCACGCGCCCACGCTCTTGGCCGCTTGGGGGCGGCAGGGGCGCGACTTCATCCGCCAGCTCGACGCCTTTGACAACCTGCAGGCGGCCCAGCAAGTCACGCAGTGGCCGCGCCTGGACTTTTTTGACGATGTGCCCGGCGAAGACGGCACGCGTTTGCTCGCGCAGCTGCAGCGCCGCATCCGCGACCTGGAGCCGTCGAGCGGCGGCACCCCAGCTCAGCCTTTACAAAAGGGTGACGCATCGGTCACGTT
>JBIKHW010000439.1:0-2714 GCA_044361935.1 Limnohabitans sp.
CAATGAACCAGTAGCCGTCGCCAATGCACTCGGCGGCGATCAGCACGCGCTCGGCGTTCAGGCCGTCGAGCAAGGTTTTGAAGCCCTTGCCTTCCTCGCCCAAGAGCGCGTCTTCGGGGATTTCGAGGTTGTCAAAAAACAGCTCGTTGGTCTCGTGGTTGACCATGTTCAAAATGGGCCGCACCGTGAGGCCGTTGCCGATCGCTTGCTTCAAATCGATGAGGAAACACGACAAGCCCTCAGACCGTTTGGTGACCTGGTCGGCGGGCGTGGTGCGGGCCAACAAAATCATCAGGTCGCTGTGCTGGATGCGCGAGATCCAGACCTTTTGGCCGTTGATGACCCAGCGGCCGTCTTTTTTGACAGCGGTGGTTTTGAGCTTGGTGGTGTCGCTGCCCGTAGTCGGCTCGGTCACGCCCATGGACTGGATGCGCAATTCGCCTGTGGCGATCTTGGGCAAAAGTGTGTTTTTTTGTGCCTCAGACCCGCTGCGCACGATGGAGTTCATCACGTACATCTGGCCGTGGCAGGCGCCCGAGTTGCCGCCCGAGCGGTTGATCTCTTCCATGATGACCGAGGCCTCGGCCATGGACAGGCCCGAGCCGCCGTATTCTTGTGGAATCAGCGCGGCCATCCAACCAGCTTTGGTCAACGCGTCCACAAATTCTTCGGGGTAGCCGCGTTTTTCATCGACCTTGCGGTGGTACTCGTCAGGGAACTGGGCGCACAGGGCACGCACGGCGTCGCGGATGTCTTGGTATTGGTCGGGTGAGGTGTTCATGGGGGCTCAGTTTTGTTGGGGTTGGGTGCGGTGCAATGGCTAAAAAGTGATGCGCGTTCGGGCCTGTCAGGCCAGCGTGGCTTGCGCCTGCATGGTGAGCCAGCCTTCGTGGTCACAAGCCCACAGCTCAATGGTTTTTCCATCGGCAGAGGGTCGGCCGTTCAGGCGGAAAGGGTGCAGGTCAAAGGTGGGGCGCACCGCACGAAACCGGAACGAGGCCACACGGGCCTCAGGCACTTGCCTGCGCACCAGGTCCACCAGCAAGGTCGCGATCAACGGACCGTGCACGATGAGGCCGGGGTAGCCTTCTTCTTGCGTGACGTAGCTGCGGTCGTAGTGGATGCGGTGGCCGTTGAAGGTGAGCGCCGAATAACGAAACAGCGACACCGGGTCGGGCACAAACTCGCGCTGCCAGGGCGCACCGGTCTCGGCGGCAGTAGGTGGCACTTCGGGCGCACCGCGCACGGCGGCGGCGCGGTAGACGATGTCGTGGGTTTCGGTCAGGCACAGGCCTTGGGCGTTGTGGAAGGCGTGCTCGACTTCGACAAACAGCAGGTCGCCTGTGCGGCCGGACTTGTGTTTGACCGATGCGATGCGCGAGCGCTTTTGTGCGGCGTCGCCCACGCGCAGCGGGTTGTCGGTTTGCCACTGCAGGCGGCCCCCGGCCCACATGCGGCGCGGCAGGGGCACGGGCGGCAAAAAGCCACCGCGCAGTGGGTGACCATCAGGCCCAATTTGGCTTTGCGGGGCCTGTGGCAAAAAGTACAGCCAGTGCCACAGGGGCGGCACTTCGCTGGCCGCGGCTTGGCGGGCGTCATCGCGGTCGAGCAAGGCACTTTGGCCACGCAGGGGGGCGGCCACGATCTCGTCGGTCAATGTTTCGCTGCGGCCTTCCCAGCTGCGCAGGTGCGCGACTTGGGTCGCGTCTAAGGTGGTGGGGGTGTTCATGGGGTCGATCTTCGCCGAGTCGGGGCCGTGGGGCCGTCTGTCTTTGTGAAAGTCCACCTTTGTCAGTCAAGAAGAGCGCTCAGGCTGGGTCGGTTTGCGCCGCACTCCATTGCTCGACCAGCTCGCGCTTGAGCACTTTGCCACTCAGGGTCATCGGCATCTCGGGCACCAGCATCAGCGCCGAGGGCCGCTTGTAGGGCGACAGGTGTTCGTGGGCGTGGGCCTTCAAGGCCTGCAGGTCCAGCTGAACACCTGGCTTGGCTTCAATGAAAGCGAGGATGTCCTCGTTGCCGTCGGCCGTTTTGCGTCCGGCCACCGCCGCTTTTTGCACACCGGGGCAGGCCAGGAACACGGCCTCGACCTCGCCGGGGTACACGTTGAAACCCGATCGGATGATCATCTCTTTGAGCCGACCCACCACCTGCAAAGCGCCGTCAGCATCTTGTCGGCCCAGGTCGCCACTGGCGTACCAGCCACCGGGCTTCATGACCTGCGCGGTGATCTCCGGGTCACGGAAGTAGCCGGGCATCAGGCCCACGCCGCGCATCCAGATCTCGCCGGTCTCGCCAGCGGGCAGGTCTTGCCCCTCGGGGCCCATGATGCGCAGCTCGGCCCCCTCGACCAGGTAACCCGAGCTGGTGTCGGGGCGCTGTTCGTTCAGGCGGCACAGCGTCAAAGCACCTGCGTATTCCGACAGGCCATAACCGTGGTGCAGGGGTTTGCCAAAACGCGCTTCGATGGCCTGCTTGACGCTCAGGTCCAGCGGCGCGGCGCCTGTGTAAACGTAGCGCAAATCCGGCGCAACCGGCTGCGCTATGCCCTGGCCATCCAGCCAGCCCAGCAGCCGGGTGAACATGGCGGGCGGGCCTTGCAGCTGCGTGAGGCCATGGTGGGCCAAGGCATCAAACACATCGGCCGGATCGAACTGGCTGCGCATGAGCAGCCCCGAGCCCGCGTGCAAGGAGGCCATGAGCACCGTGCCCAG
>JBIKHW010000440.1:0-2700 GCA_044361935.1 Limnohabitans sp.
AGGGCCTGACAGGCCCCACCGCGCAAGACCTGCAGGCCGTGCCCGGCAAAGGCGTGTTGGCCAAGGTAGACGGCAGGCAGCTGATGCTGGGCAGTTTGCGCTGGTTGCAAGAAGAAGGTCTGGACATCGGTATGTGGCAGCCAGACATCGACGCCTTGCAGGCGCAAGGCGCGAGCCTGTCGGCTTTGGCCGAACGCACCGATACGGGTTTGCAGGCCCTGCTGCTCATGGGTTTTGGTGACGAACCCAAAGCGGCCGCTGCACAAGCATTGACCGCGCTGCGCGATCGCGGCCTGAAGCTGGTGATGATTTCGGGTGACAACCAAGCCGCTGCCGAAGCCATGGCCCGCCGCTTGGGCTTGCGCCCCGAAGCGGGAGAAGTGCTGGCCAATGTGTTGCCCGGAGACAAATCGGCGCAGGTGCAAAAGCTGCGTGCGGGTGGCCATGTGGTGGCCATGGTGGGCGATGGGGTGAACGACGCCCCCGCCTTGGCCGCGGCCGATGTGGGTATGGCCATGGGCAACGGTACCGATGTGGCCATGCACGCGGCGGGCATAACCCTCATGCGTGGCGAAGTCGCTTTGGTGGGCGCAGCGCTCGACATTTCGGCCCGCACCGTGGCCAAGATTCGGCAGAACCTGTTTTGGGCCTTTGCCTACAACGTCGCGGGCATCCCGTTGGCTGCTTTGGGTTACCTCAACCCCATGATGGCGGGTGCGGCCATGGCGCTCAGCTCGGTGAGTGTCATGGCCAATGCCTTGCTGCTCAAGCGTTGGAAACCCTGAAGGCGCATTTTCTTGACGCGCATCATGACGGGTTGTGGAACAAACGCGCAAAGTGAGGGCATTTACCTCTCGGAGAGTTTTCATGCAACGTGACATTGGCCTTCAGACAATCCGTGACGAGCACGAGAGTTTGGCTGCCATGCTGCAATCCATGCGGCTCATGGTGCAAAAAGGGCCCTCCGATAACCGACGCCAATTCTTTAACGTGCTACGCGGCATACAGTTTTACATCGGTGAATTTTAGGAGCGCCTGCACCACCCCAAAGAGTAGAACCTGCTTTTTCCCAAAGTCGGGAAGCTCGCCCCCGAAGTCATTTTCAGAAGAAGACTGGCGACTGCGTAACGCGAGATTTGCAAAAAACGCTGACCGTCACACGCGCCCCATCGCCCATTGGTTTGGGCTAACGGCGTGCGTTTGTCAAAACATCCACTTGGTCCCGAACGTCAGCAGGTTGTGCCCTCCCTGACGGCCGATGCTGGCGTCCAGCTGCAAGCTGGGCAAAACGTTGGTGCGCAAGCCCGTGGCCCAGGTGGGCTTGACATGTTCTTGGCCATAAACCTCTACATGGGCGGTGATGTCGCCATACGCACGTTCCCAAGCCAGGCCCCATGAGCCGACGCTTTGGCTGCTGGCAACATCCAGCGCCCCCACATTGGTGTGCAGACTGCCCAGCTTGGCATGGTTGCAGGTGAACAGCGCATTCACATAGGCTTTGGATGCCTCACCCGTGGTGCGGCCAGCGCCGACAACAGCGCCCACATTGCAACCGTTGTCTTGTGACGGGGTAATGCGGAACTTGGCCTGAATGTTTTGGGTCTCAAGCCCTGTTTTTTGCTCACGCGCCAAGCCCACGCCCAATTCGACGTTCTGGATGGGTGCATAGGCGGGCGCAACGGTCCAGCTGCGCGAACCGTTGGGTGCTCGTGTCCACCAGCCCTCAACATGGCCTTGGCCAACATCGTTCACGCTGGCGTCGTCGACGGTCAAGGGCCGACCGGCTTGAACGCTAAGCACGAAGCCCAAGCTCAGCGATAAAAACAGGGCATTTCGTGATTGAGAACGGGTAATCATGGGTGGCGATGAATTAAGAGATTGGATCATTTGCATGGGTTGCATCTCGGGGCTGACTTGCGATGGAATCAATGCGTGTAATCGGGGCTTTCGCGTTGCAGCTTGCGCAGCAGCGAAGGCCAAACAAACGCACCGCCCAAACCACCGGTTTGCACACGCATGGCGTTGGCCACGCCGTTCAAAATCTGTGGGTCCACAGCGGTCAGGTCTTTGGGGCCAGCTTGGCCCGCCAGCGCATCGACCTGGATGCGGCAGGTGTTCTCGAAGGTGTACATCGACAAGAACGCGTCAGCAATGGTTTTGCCCACGGTGAGCAAGCCGTGGTTGCGCAGCATCAGGTAATTGGCGGTGCCCAAATCGGCCTGCAAGCGCAGCTTTTCTTCGTCCCGAATGGCCACGCCCTCGTAGCCATGGTAAGCCAGCGAGGCCAGCACAAAGGTGCTTTGCTGGCTGATGGGCAGCACGCCGTGCGCCTGTGCGCTAACGGCCACACCGGCGCGGGTGTGGGTGTGCAGCACACAACCGGCATCGGGCCGAGCCTCGTGCACCGCGCTGTGGATCACAAAGCCCGCGGGGTTCACCGGAAAGGGGCTGTCGTGCAGCTTGTTGCACTGCATGTCCACCTTCACCAGGCTGGACGCGGTGATCTCGTCAAACATCAGGCCGTAGGGGTTGATCAAAAACTGATGGTCTTGACCCGCCACCGACTCGGGCAGCTTGGCGCTGATGTGGGTGAACACCAGATCGCTCCAGCCGTACAGCGCCACCAGCCGGTAACACGCGGCCAAGTCCAGCCGCAGCTGCCATTCGTCGGGGTGAACGCTGTCTTTCAAAGAAGGAATC